>RFPX01000007.1 GCA_009925955.1 Betaproteobacteria bacterium | reverse complement strand
GGACCTGCTGGAAACGGTTGGCCAGGTGTTTGGGCCCGTTCGTGGCGGAATTGCGATCGCCGTGATCCTGGTGGGGGCCCTGCTGGCGGCCACCACCGGGGTGGTGGCCGCCGCCGTCATCTCCATGGGCCTGATTTCGCTGCCCATCATGCTGCGCTACGGCTACAACCGCACGGTGGCCACCGGCACCATCACGGCATCGGGCACGCTGGCGCAAGCCATACCGCCTTCACTGGTGCTGATCGTGCTGGCCGACCAGCTGGGCCGCTCGGTCGGTGACATGTACTCCGGCGCCCTGATCCCCGGCCTGCTGCTGGTGGGCCTGTATCTGGGTTTCGTGTTGCTGCTGGCCTTGTTCAAGCCGTCGTGGGTTCCTGCACTGCCGCCTGAGGCCCGCATCTATCGGGAAGACAGCGGCGCCTCCGGCCATATATCGCTGCTGGCGCTCTTGGCCGTGTGCGGGGTGGCCGGTTGGGGCTGGGCCCAGATTCACGACGGCGTGATGAAGGCCTGGACGGGCCGCACCATGGCCGCCACTGGCGACGAAACGCTGATCATGTCGCTGACGGTGGCTTCACTGTTGGCCTTGAGCTTGGCGCTGCTGAACAAGGTGAGCAAGCTGGGCCTGCTGTCGCGCCTGGCCCAGCAGGTCACCTTTGTGCTGATCCCACCCCTGGTCCTGATCTTCCTGGTGCTGGGCACCATCTTCCTGGGTGTGGCCACCCCAACCGAGGGTGGCGCAATGGGGGCCTTGGGCGCCTTGATCATGGCGGGCTTGCGCAAGCGGCTGGATTTCAGCCTGCTCAAGCAGGCCATGGACAACACGGCGCGGCTGTCGACCTTTGTGCTGTTCATCCTCATCGGCTCGACCGTGTTCTCGTTCACCTTCAATGCCGCGGACGGCCACATTTGGGTCGAGCATCTGTTCGATGACATGCCGGGCGGCGCGCTGGGCTTCCTCATCGTGGTGAACATTCTGGTGTTCATCCTGGGCTGCTTCATCGATTTCTTTGAAATCGCCTTCATCGTGATCCCGATCCTGGCGCCCGTGGCCGAAAAGATCCTGCCCGAGATGTTCCCGCCGGGCACTCCGGTGGACGCCATCATGATCTGGTTTGGCGTGGTGCTGGCGATGAACCTGCAAACCTCCTTCCTCACCCCGCCCTTCGGCTTTGCGCTGTTCTACCTGCGCAGCGTGGCCCCCAAGATCGACTACCGCGATCGGGTCACGAAAGCCTTGATCCCCGCTGTCACGACGGCTCAGATCTACAAGGGCTCCATCGCCTTCATCATCCTGCAGTTGATCATGGTGGCGGTGGTCATTGCCTACCCCAAGCTGGTGACCGATGGGATCGACGAGGGCGTGAAAGTGGATGCCGAACAGGCGCTGGAACAGCTGTTCCAGCTCCAAACACCTGCACCAGGCGACCCCTTGGCACCGCCCGCTCCGCCCCCACCCTTGGGCCCTACCGCCGACCCATTGAGCCCGCCGTCTGGGCCCCTGAGCCCCAGCGTGGCACCAGCCGCACCGGCCGAAGACCCGATGAAGGCGCTGCTGGAAGCGGTGAAGGACGACGCCGCCAAAAAGAAGTAAGGTGCGCGTGCCCGAACGCTGCATAAAGAAAGGCCCTGCAATGCAGGGCCTTTTTCATGACGGTCCGGGCGACGATTACAGACGCTGGCGCTGCATGAAGTTGTCGAAGGTGGCCTCGGTGAAACGGAACCACAGGTTGGCATCGCGCTGGAAAGCCAGGTAATCTTCGTAGATCTTTTTCCAGTTCGGGTTGCGCGCGCTCAGCTCGGCATAGTGTTCGCGCGCAGCCTTGAAGGCCGCGTCCATCAGGTCGTTGGGGAAAGCGAACAGCTTGGCGCCCTGCGAAACCAGCGTCTTGAGCGCCTGGGCATTCTTGCCGTCGTACTTGGCCTGCATGTCCGTGTGGCAGTAGGAGGCAGCCATCTCAATGATGGCCTTGTACTCGGCTGACAAGGAGTCATATGCCTTGGAATTGACGTGCAGTTCCAGCTGCGCGCCACCCTCCCACCAACCCGGATAGGCGTAGTTGGGTGCAACCTTGACGAAGCCCAGCTTCAGGTCGTCGTGCGGACCCACCCACTCGGCGGCGTCGATCGTGCCCTTTTCCAGGGCTTGGTAGATCTCACCACCCGGGATGTTCTGGGGTACGCCGCCGATGCGCTCAACGATGCGGCCACCGAAGCCCCCAACGCGGAACTTGGTGCCACGGAATTCGGCCAGCGACTTGATTTCCTTGCGGAACCAGCCGCCCATCTGCGCGCCGGTGTTGCCCATGGCAAAGTTCACGCAATTGAACTGGCGGTAGAAGTCGCGCATGAGTTTCAGACCGTTGCCTTCGTAGTACCAGGCGGTGATCTGACGGCTGTTCATGCCAAAGGGGATGGCGCACGCAAGGGCGAAGGTCTCGTCCTTACCGAAATAGTAGTAGGGCGCCGTGTTGGCCATCTCGACCGTGCCCTTTTCGATGGCGTCCATCGTGCCGAAGGCGGGCACCAACTCGCCAGGGGCGTGGGTGGTGATCACAAAGCGGCCACCGGACAACTCCCGGACCTTGGCAGCGAAGATGTCGTTCACACCAAACAGCGTGTCCAGCGCCTTGGGGAAGCTGGAGGTCAGGCGCCAACGGATGTTTTGCTGCGCATGCGTGATGGCCGGGGCCATGCCGGCGGCCAAGATGCCGGCCATGCCAGCGCCTTGCACAAAGGAACGACGTTCCATGGATGAGTCTCCTTAGAGGGGGATGGAAAAGACGACGCACAAGAGTTTAGGGTTGCGCCGTCTCCGTCCACGCAGGGGATACCCGAGGGAACTCCCCACCCCTGCCGGGGTCATCGGGCCTGATCGAGGATCAGGCGCCGGCCACCTTCATCCGGTCGATGAGGATGGAGCCCACCGATTTGCTGCCGGTGGTGAACTCGTCGGCACCGACGGCCACGATGCCCTGGAACATCTGCTGGAGCTGGCCCGCGATGGTGACCTCGTGGACCGGGTAGGCGATCTGCCCATCCTCCACCCAGAACCCGGCGGCCCCGCGGGAATAGTCACCGGTCACATAGTTCACGCCCTGCCCGATCAGCTCCACGACGAACAGGCCACGATGCAGCTTGCGCAGCATGGCCGGCAAGTCATCACCCGGTCGGGTCAGGGTGCTGCGCATGTGCAGGTTGTGCGAGCCCCCGGCGTGGCCGGTGGTGCGCAGCCCGAGCTTGCGGGCCGAGTAGCTGGAAAGGAAATAGCTCTGAACCTCGCCGTTCTTCAGCACGGTGCGTGCCTTCGTGCGCACCCCCTCGTCGTCGAAGGGGGCACTGCCCTTGCCCTTGGGAATGAAGGGATCCTCCTCAATCTGCAGGTGGGGTGACATGACCCGGCGGCCCAGGCTGTCCAGCAGAAAACTGGCCTTTCGGTACAGGGCGCCGCCGCTGGTGGCCTGCACATAGGCACCCAACAAGCCGGCGGCCAGGGGTGACTCGAAGAGCACGGGCACCTCGCAAGTGGGGATCTTGCGGCTGTTCAGGCGCGCCAGGGACCGCTCGGCCGCGTAGCGACCGACGGCGGCCGCCGGCGCCAGATCGGCTGGGTCGCGCTCCGAGGTGTACCAATAGTCGCGCTGCATGTTCTGGCCTTTACCGGCAATGGGCGCCACCGACAGCGAATGGCGAGAGCTGGCATAGCCCCCGCGAAAACCGCGGCTGTTGCCGGCATAGAAATGCCCCTGCATGGCACTGACACCGGCTCCCTCGCTGTTGGTGATGCGGCGGTCGGTCTGCAGCGCGGCCTCCTCGGCCTGCCGCGCCCGTTCGGCCGCGCCGGCAGCGTCGATGTTCCAGGGGTGATGGAGGTTCAAGTTCCGTCCAGCCTGGCGGGGCGTGACGAGATCCTGCTCGTCGGGCAGACCCGCAGCGGGGTCTTCGGCGGTGTAGCGGGCGATGTCATGGGCCGCCTGCACCGTCTGCTCCAAGGACGCGCGCGAAAAGTCGGAGGTGCTGGCGTTGCCACGCCGCTGGCCCACGAACACGGTGACGCCGATGGACTTGTCGCGGTTGCGCTCGACGTTTTCCACCTCACCCTTGCGCACCGACACCGACAGGCCCACGCCTTCGCTGACGGCCACGGCAGCGTCGGTGGCCCCCCGCTGGCGTGCGATGGCCAAGGTGTCTTCGACCAGTTGTTGGAACTGTGCAGGACTGAAGCTGAAGCCCGCTGAGGTTTGGGAATCGTGTTTGGAAGGCATCGGACTATCATAGCGACCCCATATGTGTGCCCGCCGCTCCAAAGCCCTTGACGCCGCCACCGCCTTGACCGCCCTCGGGCGGGGCCAAGCACCCACTGACCGCCGTCAACCGCGCCAAGCCTTGGCCGCGCCGGGCCGCGGTGCCACGGGGATCACCGACCACGGCCGCACCGGCGCCGGGCCAGGCCCAGAGGGCAGCGATGCCGAGGAAGCCGATGGCCGTGACGACCGCCCCAGCAAGACCGAGCTGAAGAGGGCCGCCCACGACATGCAGACCCTGGGTGACGCCCTGGCAGCCTTGTCGAACGAACGGCTGGCCGCGCTGCCCATGGATGAACTGCTGCGTGACGCCATCGTTGAGCTGCGCCGCACGCGCAGCCACGAAGGCCGCCGCCGCCAGCGCCAGTATGTGGGCAAGCTGATGCGCCAGGCCGACATTGAGCCGCTCGCGCAGGCCGTGGCCGAAGCCGAACTGGGATCGGCCCGCCAAACACTGGCACTGCACCAGGCCGAAGCGCTGCGCCTCTCCCTGGTGGCAGACGACCAAGCCTTGACCGAGTTCATGGCCCAGCACCCGGGCTGTGACGCCCAGCAGTTGCGCAGCCTGATCCGGGCCGCGCGCAAGGAAGCGGCCTTGCCGCCGGAGCAGCGCCATGGGCGTGCTTGGCGCGAACTGTTTCAATTCATCAAGCCCTACGTACAGGCCTGAGTCCCTATGAGCGAGCCCACCCCTTCAGCAGACCCCGTGCGCATCGGCATCGTCTCCATCAGCGACCGGGCTTCCAGCGGTGTCTACCAAGACCAGGGACTGCCGGCCCTCCAGGCCTGGCTGAGCCGCGCCGTGCGCAACCCGGTGAGCTGGGAGTCGCGGTTGATCCCCGACGAGCAAGCCGTGATTGCTGCCACCCTGCGTGAATTGGCCGACGATGCCCGCTGCGACCTGGTGCTGACCACCGGCGGCACCGGGCCGGCGCGCCGAGACGTGACGCCCGAAGCCACCTTGGCCGTGGCCGACAAGGAAATGCCGGGCTTTGGTGAACAGATGCGCCAGATCAGCCTGCGCTTTGTGCCCACGGCCATCTTGTCACGCCAGGTGGCGGTGATTCGAGGCCAGACGCTGATCATCAACCTGCCGGGCCAGCCGAAGTCCATCGCCGAAACCTTGGAAGGCCTGCCGCAGGCGCAACCCCCGGTGCATGGCATCTTTGCAGCCGTGCCCTACTGCATCGACCTCATCGGGGGGCCTTACATCGAAACCGATGAGGCGGTCTGTAAGGCCTTCCGGCCCAAGTCGGCCATTCGCGCTCGCTGAGCCGCGCCTCAGTTGACCTTTCGGCGCAGGCCCTCGGCATCGAAGGTTTCCTGCGTGGCCGCATCCTGAGGCACACAGGGCTCCAGCGGCAGCTGGCGGTTCTGCGCAGCGAGCTTTTCGATGGCTGCCCACAACAGGGCAATCTGGTGCTCGTGGCCGGCTGCGTTGTCGATGAGGCTGCGCATGGCCTGTGAGACCGGGTCATCGCCCTGGGTCACACCATAGGCCGAAAAGCCCATCCGGGCGGCCACCGCCTCGCGCAGGCTGTCAGACTCGCTTTGGATGATGCGCGCAGGGTTGCCCACCGCGGTGGCGCCTGCAGGCACCGGCTTGACCACCACCGCACTGCTGCCGATGCGCGCGCCGTCGCCCACCGTAAAGCCACCCAGGACTTGCGAGTTGGCACCCACGATGACGCCTTTGCCCAGCGTTGGGTGACGCTTGGTTCCGCGGCTCAGGGAGGTGCCGCCCAGGGTGACCCCCTGGTAGATGGTGCAGTCGTCGCCAATTTCGGCCGTCTCGCCCACCACCACGCCCATGCCGTGGTCGATGAACACACGCCGCCCGATCGACGCCCCGGGGTGAATCTCGATGCCGGTGAACCACCGCGCCAACTGGGAGATGAAACGACCCAACCACTTCAGGCCGTGCTTCCAGCAGGCATGGGCCCAGCGGTGCATCACCAGGGCATGCAGCCCTGGATAACAGGTGAGCACTTCCCACGACGAGCGCGCAGCCGGGTCGCGCTCGCGGATGCAAGCGATGTCTTCACGCAGTCTGGCAAACATCAGTCCAGTGTAGTGCGGGCGGTGATTTCCGGTGCGCCAGGGGCTGCCTGCGGTTCACGCACCCCGTGCGGCCCAGCGCCGTTGGCTGCACGCTCGATTGCACGCGCGATGCCGCGCAGCAGGTGCACCTCTTCCTGCGCCAAGGGGGTCCGGTTGAGCAACTGCTGCAGGCGGGGCATGAGCTTCTTGGGGGCTTGGGGGTCCAGAAAGCCAACAGCCAACAACACCTGCTGCCAGTGCTGCAACACAGCGGACACCGCGGCGGCATCGGCCCACTGGGTGGGGGTGGTTCGGCCCACCACCTCGAAGCCACCCAGGGCCTGCCGGTACTCATAGGCCAGGAGCTGCGCAGCCTGCGCCAGGTTGAGCGAGCCGTAATCGGGGTGGGTGGGAATGCTCAGGCACACATGGGCACGGTAGACATCACCGTTGGACAGGCCATAGCGCTCGCTGCCCAACAGAAAGCCCAATCGCGGTGCGCCCATGTCGCGTCGCAGATCGGCATGACCATGGCCGACGCCGGTGCCTGGGCCCGCCGCCTCTGGGGGCGGCCAGGCGCCACGCCCGAGGGCTTCGAAAAAGGCGCGGGGCGCGACCGTGGGGGGGCCGAAGTCACGTGGGGTCATGGCGGTGGCGCACAGGTGCTGGACGCCCTCCAGCGCATCCTCCACGCGGTCCACGATCCGGGCCCGCGTCAGCACGTCAGCCGCACCGCTGGCCATGGCCACCGTCTCTTCCTGCGACAAGACATCGGCGTGGCGGGGCCGCACCAATACCAGGTCTGCGAAGCCCATGACCTTCATGGCGCGCGCCACCGCGCCCACATTGCCGGGGTGGCTGGTTTCAACCAGGATGAAACGGGGGTGGGGGTCTAGAACGGGCATGTTCGCAAGGGGGTCGGGCACCGCCCTACAATCAGGGTCTTTGCATTGTCGTCCCCAAGGCGCTTTGCAGCCGTTCTTTTCCCCGCCAGCCCCCCCTGCCCCTGCACCCGCGTGTTTGCGCGCCCGGATGCTGGTGCGCCCCACGCCCGAGGACGACCAACCCATGTCGCAGCAAACCCTGCACCCCATGCTCAACATCGCCGTGAAGGCCGCGCGCACGGCAGGCACCATCATCAACCGGGCCTCACTCGACGTGGAGGTGCTCAAGGTGGGCAGCAAAGGGGCCAACGACTTCGTCACCGAAGTGGACCAAGCGGCTGAGCGCGCCATCATCGAAACGCTCCTGCAGGCCTACCCCGACCATGGGATCTTGGCCGAGGAAAGCGGCCGAGAGCACGGCCAAGCCAATAGCGAATACACCTGGATCATCGACCCGCTGGACGGGACGACCAACTTCATCCACGGCTTTCCCTTCTATGCGGTGAGCATCGCCCTGGCCCACCGGGGCGTGCTGCAGCAAGCGGTGGTGTACGACCCCACGCGCAACGACCTGTTCCATGCCTCCAAAGGCCGTGGCGCCTATCTCAATGACCGCCGGTTGCGCGTGAGCAAGCGCACCCGACTGTCCGAATCCCTGGTGGGTACCGGTTTCCCCTTCCGCAAGGGCGACAACTTCAAACGCTACGTGAAGATGTTTGAAGAGGTCATGCAATCCTGCGCGGGGGTACGCCGCCCCGGTGCAGCCGCTTTGGACCTGTGCTACGTGGCGGCAGGCCACTACGACGGCTTCTTCGAGATGGGCCTCAACCCCTGGGATGCCGCTGCCGGCGCGCTCATGATCACCGAGGCCGGCGGGCTGGTGGGCAACTTCACGGGCGAGGCTGACTTCCTCTACCAGCGTGAAATCGTGGCGGGCACGCCCAAGGTGTACGGCTCACTGGTCAAGATCCTGGCCCCCTACACGCGTGTGATTCGCGACGAAGAAGCGGCCCCCACGCCAGACCGCAGCCGACCTGAAGGGCCCACACCCGAAGCGGCCTTGGCGCGCAGCCTCGGCACGGTGGGACAGCATGCCGGTGACGGGGAAGGCGCAGCAGACGGTGCTGCCGCCAAACCAGCCACCAAGCGCGCGCCCATCCGCATTCGTCGCCAGGATGCTTGAGCAACGGTGAAGGTCGGGCCTGCAGGCCCGACAATGCCCGAATGCACGGTTCCCCGCCCGCAGCTGTAGCGGACCACTCCCATCACACGCCCATGATGGCGCAGTACCTGCGCATCAAGGCCGAGTTTCCCGACACCCTGGTGTTCTACCGGATGGGTGACTTCTACGAGCTCTTCTACGAAGACGCGCGCAAGGCCCATCGCCTGCTGGACATCACCATCACCACCCGCGGGCAAAGCGCCGGCGAACCGGTGGTCATGGCCGGTGTGCCGGTGCATTCGGTGGAGACCTACCTGGCCCGCTTGATCAAGCTGGGGGAGGCGGTGGCCGTGGCCGAGCAGGTCGGCGATGTGGCCACCTCCAAAGGCCCGGTGGAGCGCAAAGTGGTTCGGGTGGTGACCCCGGGCACGCTCACCGACAGCGAGCTGTTGGCCGACCGCAGCGAAAGTCTCCTGCTGGCCCTGGTCTCACAGAACGCCCCAACGGGCTCACGCAGCGCTTCGGGTCCCCAGGCCCTGCGCTGGGGGCTGGCCTGGCTGGGTATGGCCAGCGGCCGCCTGGGGGTAGCCGAATGCGAGGGCGCGGACCTGGGCAGCTGGCTGGCACGCCTGGAGCCGGCCGAGCTGCTCCTGCCACCGCCCGACGAGCACACACGCGGCGCCACGGCGTTCAACACCATCTGGGCCAATGCCGGCCGTGCAACGGCCGTGCTGACCCACCGCCCGGCATGGCAGTTTGATGCGGCGCTGGGCCGGCGCAAACTGTGCGAACAGCTGAAGGTGCAAAGCCTGCAAGCCTTCGGCGCCGAGGACCTGGGCGTCGCCCACGCTGCTGCTGCGGCACTCCTGTCCTATGCCCAGCAGACCCAGAGCCAAGCCCTGAGCCATGTGCAAAGCCTGGAGGCGCCATCGGGAAAGGACCTGATCGACCTGCCGCCCAGCACCGTGCGCAACCTGGAACTCACCCGTACCCTGCGGGGAGAAGACAGCCCCACCCTGCTGTCCCTGATGGACAGCTGCCGCACCGGCATGGGCAGCCGCCTGTTGCGGCAGTGGCTCACCCATCCGCTGCGCGACCGCCATCAAGCCCGCCTGCGGCACCAGGCCATCGGATCCTTGCTGGCCTGGCCAGCGGGTCTGCCGCCAAAGGCCACGCCAGAAACCCCGGCCAACCCGGCAGCATCCCCGGCATTCGAGGCCCTGCGCCAGGCCTTGCGCCACACCTGCGATGTGGAACGCATCAGCACGCGGGTGGCCCTGCGACAGGTGCGTCCGCGGGAACTGGCGGGCCTGCGGGAGACCTTGCAGGCCTTGCCGGCCCTTCGCGCCACCGTACTGGGGGCCGCTGAACACGCCCAACTGCTGGCCCAGGATGCGCAGGCCCTGCAGCCCGACGCCCAGATACTGGAGACGCTTGGTGCGCTGGCCCATGAGCCCGCTGCCCTGCTTCGCGATGGCGGTGTCGTGGCGCCTGGGGTGGACGCTGAACTCGATGAACTGCGCGCCATCGCCCAGAACTGCGATGCCTTCCTGTTGGACCTGGAGGCACGCGAGCGCGAGCGCACCGGCATCGGCAACCTCCGTGTGCAGTTCAACAAGGTGCACGGCTTCTACATCGAGGTCACCAGCAGCGGCCTGGACCGGGTTCCTGCCGACTACCAGCGCCGACAGACCTTGAAGAACGCCGAGCGCTTCATCACGCCGGAACTCAAGGCCTTCGAGGACAAGGCCCTTTCGGCCCAAGACCGCTCCTTGGCGCGTGAAAAGTGGCTGTTCGAGCAGATGGTCGAGGCCCTGGCCACCCACCTGAGCGCGCTGCAGCGCTTGGCGCAGGCCCTGGCGCGCCTGGATGTGCTGGCCTGCCTGGCCGAGCGGGCGCAGACCCTTCAATGGACAGAGCCGCAGTTCGTCAACCACCCCTGTATCGACATCGAGGCGGGCCGCCATCCGGTGGTGCAGGCGCGCTTGCAGGAAACCCGCGGCGCCGCTTTCATGCCCAACCACTGCCGCCTGGATGCCCGCACCAAGATGCTCGTCATCACCGGCCCGAACATGGGCGGCAAGAGCACCTTCATGCGACAGGTCGCCTTGATCGTGCTCTTGGCCTCGATGGGCTCGTATGTGCCAGCCCAGTCCTGCCGACTGGGCCCGATTGACGCCATCCACACCCGCATTGGGGCGGCCGACGACCTGGCCAATGCGCAGTCCACCTTCATGGTGGAGATGACCGAAGCCGCCGCCATTCTTCACCGCGCCAGCGAGCACAGCCTGGTGCTGATGGACGAGATTGGACGCGGCACCTCCACTGAAGATGGGCTGGCCTTGGCGGGCGCCATCGCCACCCACCTGCACGAGCGCAACCGCTGCTTCACCCTGTTCGCCACCCACTACTTCGAACTGACGGCGTTCGCACAGCACCATCCGCAGGCCTTGAATGTGCACGTCGGGGCGGTGGAGTCAGGGCAAGACATCGTGTTTCTGCACGAGATTGCACCCGGGCCGGCCAGCCGCAGCTATGGCGTTCAGGTGGCGCGCCTGGCGGGCATGCCAGCAGCGGTGGTGCGCCAGGCACGCAACACCCTCGAATCACTGGAGCGGCGAGCCTTGGCCCAGCAGCCCCAAGTCGACCTGTTTGCTGGCGTGGCGGCCCCGGCAGCCGCGGCCGCTGAGCCGAACTCCACGGCCCGCGCGGTCATCGAACTGCTTGAGGGCCTTCAGCCCGATACCCTGAGCCCCCGCGAGGCCTTGGAGGCCCTGTACCGGCTCAAGGACGCCGCCAACGGCTCGTCAGCTTGATGGACCCGAAGATGCCCACGCTGGTTTTTTCCCACGGCAATGGCTTTCCGGCGGGCACCTACTCCACGCTGTTCCGTGTGTGGCGCGAGGCCGGCTGGCAGGTTCGGGCACTTGAGCGGTTCGGCCATGACCCGCGGTTTCCCGTGAGCTCGAATTGGCCCCATCTGCGCGACCAACTCATCGACTTCGTGGAGCAGGAAACACGCGCACCGGTCTGGTTGGTTGGCCACTCGCTGGGCGGCTTGCTCAGCCTGATGGCAGCCTGCTGGAAGCCACGCCTGGTGGCCGGTATCGTGCTGCTGGATTCACCGGTCATCACGGGATGGCGGGCGCACAGCCTGCAGGTCATCAAGGCCAGCAGGTTGATCAATCGGGTATCACCGGGTCGCTACTCACGCCACCGGCGCCAACACTGGGACAGCTTGGACGCCGTCCGAGCCCACTTCTTGCGGCGTGCCTCCTTCGCCCGCTGGGACCCGGCGGTCTTTGAGGACTACCTCCAGCACGGCTTTGTGGAACAAGATGGCGGCTGGGGGCTGGCCTTCGACCGTGAGGTCGAAACCCAGATATACAACACACTGCCCCACCAATTGGGCACCCTGCTGCGCCGGCACCCCTTGCGCTGTCCGATGGGCTTCATCGCAGGCACCCGCTCGCTGGAAATGCGCCAGGGCGGCGTGCTCAGCGCCAGGCGCATGGCTGGGCCCTACTTCCAGAACATCGAGGGCACACACCTGTTCCCCATGGAACGACCCCAGGAAACGGCGCAACGGGTGCTTGATCTGCTGACCGCCATGAACGGCGGAGACCGGCCCCTATAATTTTGATTTCCACCTCGGCCCCGACCGCCGAGCCCGGCCGCGCCCAGCGCCCCGGGCGCGTCCCGGGCGGGTCGTTGCATATGACCAAGTTTGTCTTCGTGACCGGTGGTGTGGTGTCCTCCCTGGGCAAGGGTATCGCCTCCGCGTCATTGGCCGCCATCCTCGAATCGCGCGGCCTGCGCGTCACCCTGATCAAGCTCGATCCCTACCTCAATGTGGACCCGGGCACGATGTCGCCCTTCCAGCACGGAGAGGTCTTCGTCACCGACGATGGTGCCGAGACCGACCTGGACCTGGGCCACTACGAGCGCTTCATCACCACCCGCATGAAGCGCAGCAACAACTTCACCACGGGGCAGATCTACAAGTCCGTGTTGGAGAAGGAGCGGCGTGGGGACTATCTGGGCAAAACGGTTCAGGTGATTCCCCATGTCACCAATGAGATTCAGGACTACGTCAAGCGCGGTGCGGGATATGGCACGCCCGAGGCGGTGGACGTGGCGATCGTGGAGATTGGCGGGACTGTCGGCGACATCGAATCCCTGCCCTTCCTGGAGGCGGTGCGGCAACTCTCCTTGAAGCTGGGCCCCCACCACGCGGCCTTTGTGCACCTGACCTACCTGCCCTGGATCGCCACGGCCGGCGAGCTCAAGACCAAGCCCACGCAGCACACGGTGCAAAAGCTGCGCGAGATCGGCATTCAGCCCGATGCCCTGCTGTGCCGTGCCGACCGCCGGGTACCCGATGACGAGAGCGAAAAGATTTCCCTCTTCACCAACGTGCCGCCGCACGGGGTGATCAGCATGTGGGATGCCGACACCATCTACAAAGTGCCGCGCATGCTGCATGAGCAGGGCCTGGACGAGCTGATTTGCATGAAGCTGCAGCTGCTGACAAAGCCGGCCGACCTCAAGCGTTGGGACGACCTGGTTCACGCGGTGGAACACCCCCAGCGTGAGGTGACCATCGCCATGTGCGGCAAGTACACCGACCTGTCGGATTCCTACAAGTCACTCAACGAGGCCCTGCGACACGCGGGCATCCACAACCAAGCCCGCGTACGGATCGAGTACGTCGACTCGGAAACGTTGACGCCGGGCAATGTGCAGCAGTTGGCCGCCTTTGATGCCGTGCTGGTGCCCGGTGGTTTCGGCAAGCGCGGTGTGGAGGGCAAGATCCTGGCCGCTCAGTTCGCTCGCGAGCGCGGCATCCCTTACCTGGGCATCTGCCTGGGGATGCAGGTGGCCACCATTGAGTACGCCCGCCACATGGCTGGCCTGGATGGAGCCAACAGCACCGAGTTCGATGCCCACACGCCCCACCCCGTGATTGCGCTGATCGACGAATGGCAAGACCGCGATGGCACCATTCAAAAGCGGGATGCGCAATCCGACCTGGGAGGCACCATGCGCCTGGGTGCTCAGAGTTCAGACGTCAAACCGGGAACGCTGGCCCACCAGATCTACGGATCGGTCGTCACCGAGCGGCACCGCCACCGTTACGAAGCCAACGAACGGTACCTGGAGCGCCTGCAGGCTGCTGGCTTGGTCATTTCGGCGATCACGCAACGCGAGAAGCTCACCGAAATGGTGGAGCTGCCGCCCGCCGTTCACCCCTGGTATGTTGGCGTGCAATTCCATCCTGAGTTCAAGAGCACGCCCTGGGATGGACATCCCCTGTTCATCAGTTACGTCAAGGCGGCGCTGGACCACAAGGCCGGCGCTGCGCAGCGCCCCGCAAAGGCAGGAGCCGCCGCATGAAGCTCTGTGGATTCGATGTGGGGATCGACCGCCCCTTCTTCCTCATTGCCGGGCCCTGTGTGGTCGAGAGCCTGGAGCTTCAGTTGGAGGTGGCCGGCCACCTGAAGGACATCACCCGCGAGTTGGGTATCCCCTTCATCTTCAAGAGCAGCTATGACAAGGCCAACCGCTCCAGCGGTGCCTCCTTCCGTGGCCCCGGCATGGAGCGCGGTCTGGAGATCCTGGCGCAGGTCAAGCGCCAGCTCGATGTGCCCGTCCTGACCGATGTGCACACCGAGGATGAGATCGCCACCGTCGCTTCGGTGGTGGACGTGCTGCAGACGCCGGCCTTCCTGTGCCGGCAGACCGATTTCATCCGGGCGGTGGCCCAATGCGGCAAGCCGGTGAACATCAAGAAGGGGCAGTTCCTGGCGCCGCACGACATGAAGCATGTCATCGACAAGGCGCGCGCGGCTGCGCGTGAGCAAGGGCTCGACGAAGACCGGTTCATGGCCTGTGAGCGCGGTGCGAGCTTTGGCTACAACAACCTCGTCAGCGACATGCGGTCGCTGGCCATCCTGCGCGAAACCGGTGCGCCGGTGGTGTTTGATGCCACCCACAGCGTGCAGCTGCCCGGTGGCCAGGGCAGTTCCTCAGGCGGGCAGCGCGAATTCGTGCCGGTACTGTCACGTGCGGCCGTGGCCGTGGGCATCTCCGGCCTGTTCATGGAAACGCACCCCAATCCAGCCAAGGCCTTGAGCGATGGCCCCAATGCGGTTCCCCTTCGCCACATGAAGGCGCTGCTGACCCAGCTGGTGGAACTGGATCGCGTGGTCAAGCGGCAGACCCTGCTGGAAAACGATTTTTCTTGTTGATTGGAGCTGGTTTGATATGAGTGCGATCGTCGACATCGTGGGGCGCGAGATTCTGGACAGCCGGGGCAACCCCACCGTGGAATGTGACGTGCTGCTGGAGTCTGGGACCATGGGGCGTGCCGCCGTGCCCTCGGGCGCCTCCACCGGCAGCCGCGAGGCCATTGAGCTGCGCGATGGCGACAAGGGCCGCTACCTGGGCAAAGGCGTGCTGCGAGCGGTCGAGCACATCAACACCGAGATGTCGGAAGCCGTTTTGGGGCTCGACGCGTCGGAGCAGGCCTTCCTGGACAAGACCCTGATCGACCTGGACGGCACGGAAAACAAGAGCCGCTTGGGTGCCAATGCCATGCTGGCCGTCTCGATGGCCGTGGCGCGCGCAGCGGCCGAGGAAAGCGGCCTGCCCCTGTACCGCTACTTCGGTGGAATGGGCGGGATGCAGCTGCCGGTACCCATGATGAACGTGATCAACGGGGGTGCTCACGCCAACAACAGCCTGGACCTTCAGGAGCTGATGATCATCCCCGTAGGCGCCCCTTCCCTTCGTGAAGCCATCCGCTGGGGTGCTGAAACCTTCCACGCTCTGAAGAAGATCCTGCACGACCAGGGCATCAGCACCGCCGTGGGTGACGAGGGCGGTTTTGCGCCGAACGTCGAAAACCACGAGGCGGCCATCAAGATGATTTTGCAGGCCATCGACATGGCCGGCTACACACCCGGCGACCAGATAGCCCTGGGCCTGGACTGCGCGGCCAGCGAGTTCTACCAGGATGGGCAGTACGTGCTGCACGGCGAAGGTGGCATCAAGCTCTCGGCCCAAGCCTGGACCGACATGCTGGCCACCTGGGTGGACAAGTACCCCATCATCAGCATCGAAGACGGCATGCACGAAGGGGACTGGGACGGTTGGGCCCACCTGACACAGCGGTTGGGCAAGAAGGTCCAGTTGGTGGGCGATGACCTGTTCGTCACCAACACCAAGATCCTCAAGGAAGGCATCGACAAGGGCATCGCCAATTCGATCCTCATCAAGATCAACCAAATCGGCACATTGACCGAGACCTTCCAGGCCATCGAGATGGCCAAGCGCGCGGGCTACACCGCCGTCATCAGCCACCGCTCGGGCGAGACCGAAGACGCCACCATCGCTGACATCGCCGTGGGCACCAATGCCGGGCAGATCAAGACCGGTTCGCTCAGCCGCAGCGACCGCATGGCCAAGTACAACCAACTGCTGCGCATCGAGGAAGACTTGGGCGATGTGGCGGTGTACCCGGGCCGCTCCGCGTTCTACAACCTGCGCTAGAGCAGGCCCCCTGCAAGCGCGCCCAGCCGATGCAAGCACGATGATGCGCTGGATCACGGGAATCCTCCTGGCCCTGTTGGTGCTGGTGCAGCTTGACCTGTGGTTCAGCCGCAATGGCGTGTTCCATGTGCGCGGCCTCCAAGACCAATTGGGAGAGGTGCGCGAGCAGATCGACGCTGCCAAGGGGCGCAACGAGCAGGTGCAGGCGGAAGTGCGTGACCTGCGAGAAGGCCTGGAGATGGTGGAAGAAAAGGCTCGCGCGGAGCTGGGCATGGTCAAGCGCGATGAAATCTACATCCAGGTCACCCCGCGGCGCTGATGCCTGAGGCCCCCGCGCTGTTGGGCCCTGCACAGGGGCTGCTGTCGGCTTTGCAGTCGGTGGACCTGGTGATTTGGGGTTCGCCGGTCACCCGCGCCGAATGGCTGGGGGCGGCCCTGGGCCTGGGGATGGTGGTTTGCAATGCGCAGGTTCACCCCTTGGGCTGGGTGCTGGCGATGCTGAGCTCACTGCTGTACGGCCTGGTGTTCCTGGACAGCCACCTCTATGGACAAGCCGCGCTGCAGGTTGTGTTTGTGGCGATGGCCGCCTGGGGTCTGTGGCACTGGGTTCGGCCCCGCACGGGCCTGCAGGTGGCTTTGCGACCCCGTGTGGCACCGCCCGCGGTTCGACAACGGGCCCTCTTGGTAACCCTGCTGCTGTGGGGCCTGCTGGGCAGCCTCTTGGCCCACACCACAGACAACCCCGCGCCCTACGCCGATGCCCTGCCGACGGCGGGCAGCCTGGTGGCAACGTGGTTGCTGGCCCGCCAGTATCAGGACAACTGGGTGGCCTGGTTCCTGGTCAACCTGACGGCCGTGCTGCTGTTCACCCAGCAGCAGCTGTGGCCGACGGTGGGCCTGTACGCGGTCTTTGCCCTCATGTCGGCCTGGGGCTGGTGGATGTGGGGGCGGCGCGCCGCATGACAGCCGCTGCCATCGTGGCCATTGTGGGCGCGGAGAGCACGGGCAAAAGCGTGCTGGCGCAAGACCTGGCAGAGCACCTGAGCCACCGCTATGGGCTGCGCTGCACGGCCGTGGACGAATGGCTGCGCCTGTGGGTGGCGCGCGAAGGCCGCACGCCGCAGCCCCAGGAGCAAGCGGCCATTGCCTGGGAGCAGTCGCGTCGCATCCAAGCGGCCGCCCAGGGCCACGATGTTGTGATCGCCGACACCACGGCCCTGATGACCGCGGTGTACAGCGAGACCCTGTTTCAAGACCGCTCGCTGCGGGCGGCTGCCCAGCAAGCGCACCAGGGCTATGCGTTGACCCTCGTCACCGCCAATGACCTGGCCTGGCAGGCCGATGGCCTTCAGCGGGACGGTCCCCAGGTGCGTGAGCCCGTTCGGCGCCTGATCGTGGCCCTGCTGGACGATGCACGCATTCCGTATGCGGAGGTCCAGGGCTTCGGGCCCGAACGCCTGCTGGGCGCTGCGCGGGCAGTGGCACACCATTTGCGGCTGACGCCGCGCTAAAGCATCGGCTTTGGAGCAGCGGCCTGGGCCGCGACGCCGACGCCCCGGGTGGGCAGGCGCTACTGCACCGACTTGGATGCGGGCGGCTGGTCGGAATCGGACCGAAAGAGTTGGGCAACGTCCACCGCATCAAAGCTGTAGCGCGCGCCACAGAATTCGCACCCGATGTCAACCTGACCCCGCTCCTGCAGGATGCTGAGGTTTTCCTCGTGCCCCAGCCCGGTCAGCATGCGCTGCACGCGTTGCCGCGAACAGCGACAGGCAAAGCGCGGTCGCAAGGGCTCAAAGTGGCGTATGTCTTCTTCCCAAAACAGCCGGCGCAGGATGGTGTCGACGTCCAGGCCCAAGAGTTCTTCCGCACTCAAGGTGGCGGTCAGGTGGGCGATGCGGTTGAAGTCTTCCGACTGCCCAATCGCCTCCTCATCGCTTTTCCAGTTGGAGGCCGCGAGGTTGCCCTCCCCACCCACGGGCAAGCGCTGGATCAGCAGGCCCGCGGCCATCTGGTCGTTTGCCGCCAAGACCAGCCGCGTGTCCAGCTGTTCGGACTGCAGCATGTAGTGCTCCAACACCTCGGAGAGGTTTTGCAGGGGTTCGCGCTGATCACCGTGCAGCGGCACCACCCCCTGATAGGGCTGCTGGCCGGGCAAACGGTCTTTGGGGTCCAGCGTGATGGCACAACGCCCCTGCCCTTGTACGTTGAGCAGGGCTTCGAGCCGTGCCCCATGGGGCACG
>RFPX01000060.1 GCA_009925955.1 Betaproteobacteria bacterium | reverse complement strand
CTGTACCAGACCAATGCCGAACTGATCCAGGTCGGCGCCTACCAGGCCGGTACAAACCCGGAGCTGGACGAAGCGATCCGCCTGCACGAACGGCTCAAGGCCTTCCTGCAACAAGACATGCACCAGCGGGTTGGCCTCGAGCAAACCCGGGCTGAGCTGTTGGCCCTGATCAGCGCACCGTGAACAAGGCCATGCCATGACACGTACCGAACTGTGGACCTTTCTGGAGACCCGGGCCACCGAGGTTCGAGACGCGTGTGCGGGGCAGTGGGCGACAGCGCGGGGCGATACCCAGCGGCTGGAGGCCCATCTTCAACGCTTGCATTCGCTGTACCTGGAGTACGGGCAGCAGCAGAAGGCCACCCAGGCGGCTCACCACCAGGTGCACCAGACCACGGCCTTGCGCCACACCCTGTCTCAGCTGTTGTCCCTGCAGGAGCGGGTAGGGCGGGAGTTGCAGGCGGCAAGGGCCCACGAGGCCCAGTGCCGCCAACGGCTGGACCGTGCCGAAACGGAAGTTCTTAAGGCCCGCACCGTGGCGGAGAGCGCCCGTGCGGAAGCCCGACAGGCCGAACAGCGCAGCCTACAGCGACAGATGGATGCCGCCAGTGTGCAGCGCCATTGGCTGGCGCGGCTGGGGCAGAGCGAAGCCTAAGCGTGGCCCAAGGCTGCCCCAGGCTCCACTGAGGCGCGGGGGGGATTTCAGCTCGCCATGCGCGCCGGCGCGGCGGGCGCTGGCACCAGCGCCGGCACCTGTTGCCAGGCATTTCGAATTTCAATCATCATCGACGACACCTCGTCCAGCGCCTTCAGGTCGTTGTAGGCGTTGATGTCGATGATGCGGCGCACCACATAGGTGTACAGATCGGCCAGGTTGCGCGCCAGGTCGCCTCCGCGCTCATGGTCCAGCGCATTCTGAAGGCCCAACACGATGCGAGAGGCACGCTGAAGGGCGCGGCTCTTGAGCTCAATGGAGCCGTGCTGGATATGGCCACGGGCCAGGCTCAGGCTTTCGATCAGGCCATCGAACAGCATCATGATCAGCTCCACGTTGTTGGCGGTGGCCACGCCGGCCACCACCTTGACGCTGCCGTAGCTGTTGAGCGCGCGATGGGCATTCATCTGATCGTCCTTCCAAGTGTGCGTTGAACTGCTTGCTTGGACAGTAGATCGGATCAAAACCCTCTAACTTGAGCTGCTGGGCCCCGGGTGGGTCGGGCTGGCGGGTGTGGGCGGCGCTCCGGCCAACGGCACCGCCGCCCCGGAGCCCAAGGCGCCAGCCGTGGTGCTGGGTGAGGGCGCGCCATCGCCGGCAGCCCCTGCCAGCATCGGTGCTTCTGCTGTGGCCGCCGGTGCAAGTTCGCCTCCATTGCCCAGCAGCAGGTCAGAAAACGGCTGCGAAAGCGAGAGCCCTGTTTGCGCATACAGCACCTGGGCGGTCTCGTCCAGGGTCATCCGAGCCCGTTCGGTCTCGTAGATGTCGGCCTTGGTGGAGTCCATGCCCGCCCGGTACAGGGCGTTGGCGTGGTTCAAAGGGATCCAGGATTGCACTGTGCCGCGCGGAGAGGCCAGCGTTTTGACGGCCGTGGGTTGCACGGCCGAGCCGCGACGGGCGTCTGATTGGCCAGACCTGAACAGGCTTTCGATGTGTTGGGAAAGCACGCCCTCGTAGCTCAGGCGCAGAGCGTCCAGGTCGGCATCGGCCAGTGGGGTCACGCCCTTCTTGCCGGCCATGGCGTCCCACAGGCGCTTTCCGCTCAGGCCGCGCCAGGTGTTGTCGTCGCCACCGCCTACGACCGCCGTGCCGCCACCAGGGCCGAAGCCCGTTCGGCGCTCCAGTTCGTTTACGCGGTCGTTGAGGTACACCACCACCACCAGTAGCGCCAACAGCGCCGCACCCACGATGGTGAGGAAGATGATCATCAGGCGCCAGGTGTCCCAGGTTTGCCGTTGTCTTCTTCGGGGTCCACAGCGCCTTCACCCAGCGCTGCAGCACCGCCACCGGCGGGAATGTTGACCGTTTCACCGGCCGCTTCAAGTTCGTCGCGCAAAAATTGCAGGGCCTTGAAGGGGGCGTCCAGCTTGAGGTCTTTCTGGCAGATTTCGTCGGCGATTCGCTGAACCATGGCGATGGACTGATGGGCGTCGATCTGCACGGTCTGGTAACGGGCACCGATGTTGAACACCTCATCGGTGAGGTCTTCTGGAATCCAGGTGTAGGTGTGGTTTTCCGTGCCCTGTGTTTTGACCCGGTGGAAGTAGGTGGGGGTCGGGGGTTCGGGCTTTTCCTGGCCATTGGCAATGGCCAACATACACAGTTCCTGCCACGTGCCCGTTCGCTCAGCGCCTTCAATGAAGACGCTGTCGAGATGCGCTTTGGCCAGCAGCGCGATGCGCACGCGCATGCTGGCCGATTCCCGGCTGGTGGACTTCAGGGCGGCGGCCTTTTCGTAGTTGGCCTTGGCCTGCGCCTTCAGTTGCTCGGGGGTCTCTTTCTGGAAAAAGCTGAACATAGGGCCTGCGAACGCCGAAACCGCACAAGGCCCAGGGTTCACTTCCCGCCCGGGCCCACCTTCAATTCGGAGCGCAGCTTCTTGACCACGGCGGACAGCAGCTGGCTCACGCGGGACTCGCTCACCCCCAAGACGGCGCCAATTTCCTTGAGGTTGAGCTCTTCCACATAGTACAGGCTGATTATCAACCGTTCTCGCTCGGGTAGCGAATCAATCGCCCCCGTGACCGCGTCCATAAACTGGGATTCTTCGACCGCCTCGTCGGGCCGCAACATGGCGGTGTCGGGCATGGCCAGGACTTCCTCGGTCATGTCCTCGATCGAGTGGGTCTCAAACACCCGGGCTTGCCCCCGCTCCTTGTGGTACTCCTCAATGGACAGTCCCATGTGCTCGGCCAGTTCCCGGTCGTTGGGCCGGCGGCCCAGGCGGTTGGCCAGGGCTTGGGTGGCCTCGGATTGCTGGCGGTTGAAGGCCACGGCCGAGCGGGGCAGGGCAGACAGCCGCCGCACCTCGTCCAGCATGGCGCCCCTCACCCGGGCATGGGCGAAGTTGTCGAAGTCAACGCCCTTGGTGGGGTCGTAGGTGTTGGTGGCTTCCAACAGACCCATCATGCCCACCTGGATCAGTTCGTCAACTTCGATGACCGGCGGAATGCGCGTCTTCAGGTGCAGCGCCACCCGGCGCACCATGCCCTGGTTGGCCAAGACCAAGGCGTCCCGGTTCTTGAGGGACACGGCCGCTGCCGTGGCCCCGTAGAGTTCGATGGCGGCGTTCATGGGTTCAGCTCCCCACGGTGCCGGGTGGGGCGGCAAGCCCCCGCGCGCGGCGGTTCATGAAAAAGCGGCGGGTGGCCAGGCCTCGCGCGGCGGGCCATTCCGTGATGGCGTGCGCCAGGCGGCGATAGTCGCGGGCGGCGGCGCTGCCGGGCGCGAACTCCACGACGGGCTGGTATTTGCGATGCGCTTCCAGGACCAGTTCATCGGCTTCGATGGAGCCCAGGTAGGGCAGTTCCAGTCCGATGAACCGCCGGCAGACGTCCGCCAGACGCTGGTGCAGTTGTTGCCCGTGGGCCTCGCTTTGGACCTGGTTGCACACCAGATGGATTTCGGTCAGTCCCTGGTCTTGGTGCATGACCTTGATGATGCCGTAGGCGTCGGCGATCGAGGAGGGGTCGTCCTTGACCACCACCACCCGCCGGGTGCAGGCCCCCATGAAAGACAACACGCCGGGCGAGATCCCGGCGGCCACATCCACCACCAGGCAGTCGGGTGCGGTGTCAATTTGGTCAAAGGTGTGGATCAGGGCCTCGGTTTGGTCGACGCTGAGGGCGGCCATGCTGCGCACACCCGAGGCACCCGGAATCAGCTGCAAGCCAGGGCGCACCGGGACCAGGATCTCGGGCAGGCGCTTGAGACCCGAGGTCACGTGGCTGAGGTTGAACTCGGCGCGCACGCCCAGCGCCAGTTGCGCGTTGGCCAGCCCCAGGTCGGCGTCCAGCAGCAGCACCTGACGGCCCATCTGGCTCAAGGCCACCGACAAGTTGGTGGACACCGTGGTCTTGCCCACGCCCCCCTTGCCGCTGGCCACGCCGATCACTTCCACCGGCTTGATGCCGATTTCATCAGGCATGTGAGGCTCCCTGGCGACCGCGCGCCGCGCTGCGGCCACTTCGGCCGGCTTGTCGCGGTGGCACTGTCGTCGTGATGCGGTCGATGGTGGGAATGTCCAGGGCCAGGGGGGTGTCCCGGCCGCCGGTATGCCCGGGGTGGCCGCCGGCGCCCAGCAGTTGGGCCAGAACCGCCATGCCGTGCTGCAGCAGGGCCTGTGCGTCAAAAGGCTGGCGCAGCTGGGTCAGGCCACCGCCATCGCTGGCCATGGCCGGGCACAACTGGTGCTCGCAGCAGGCCTGCAACAGTGGCCACGGCTGGGCCGACTCATCCAAGCGGGTGATCAAGACATCCGACCAATGGGGCGCGTGTTCGCCCACCCAGCGGCGCAGCGTAGCGGCATTGGCGTCGGCGGGCATCACCAGGTGGTGGCTGGCCTTTAGGCCTTGCACGGCGGCGGTGAGGATGTCGGGCTGGCTCAGGCCGCTGTCCACAATCACCAGGCTGCCCTGGTGCTCCTGCAACAGCAGGTCCAGCATGGCGGAATCGGCGGCACGGAAGGCGTTCACGCCAATACGAGACGCCCACATCTGCAGTTGGCTCCAGGCGCCGGGGCGGTTGTCGTTCCAGCTGACCAACACCACCTGGTCCACGCCCAAGCGCTGTGCGGCTTCATGGGCGAGCCGGGCGGCCATGGAGGTCTTCCCACTGCCCCCTGGGCCACTGAGCAGGTGCACCCCAGACGTCCAGGCCGAGCCTGCCGCGCGGCGCGCGCGCGGTGCCTTCGGCTTGGGCAGGTTCTCGGCCATCTGTGCTTCGATGGCCGCCAGGGCCTGCTGGTCGTCAAAGTCGTTGGACAAGCCCGACATCAGCAGCGCGCGCAGCGTCGTGGGCACGCCGACCTCGGACAGGGCTTCGTTCCAGCGATGGGCAGGGCCTTGTGCTGCCCAGGCCTGAAGCTGTTGGCCCATGCGCATTTCCTTGCGCAGTTGGGCAATCTCCGCGCGGATCAAGTCGGTCAGGGCGTGGGCCTTGTCGCTGCTGATGGTGGTCATCGGCAGTGCCCCATCAGAGCCCTGCGGTGCAGCGGCGCTGGGCGCGGAGGTGTCGGGTGTATCGCCTTCGGTCGGTGAGCGCTCTTGCGCGGCCACCGCGAGCGAGCCCTCCAGCACGCGGGACACCGTGAGGCTGGCCAAGGGCAGGGCGGCCGGTGCACCGGTGGCCGGCCCGCTCAGACGGAACTGCTGGGCATAACGCACGGCCTTGGGCTGCGGCGCAGTGGCCTTCGCCGGGGTGGGACGAAGCGGCTCGGTCTGGCCCAGAGATTGGGCTGCAGCCCGCTGGGCCGCCTGCATCAGGGCCATCTGGGCCGGAATGAAGGCCTCCGCAACGCCAGGGCTGCCGGCCTGGCCTTGTGCAGCGGCGTGGCCCGGCGCTTGACCATCTGCGGTGGGCGCATGTAGTTGCTGGCGCAAGGCGGCCTCAAAGGGTTCTCCAGCCCCGCGGGGCATCACCGGCGGCGGCATCTGCTCGGGTTCCACATCAACCGCCACGATCAGCTCGGTCATGCCGTTGACGCGGTTGTTGGAGACCACCAGCACATCGCGCCCGTACTTGGCGATGGCCTGTTCATTGGCGCTGCGGGAGTCCTTGGCCAGTATGCGTTGGAGCTTCATGTGGAGCTTCTCCTGTGCGGGCGGTGAGATCGGTTCAGGCGGATGCGTCGGCCGTTACGGTGTGGATCACCTTGACGGCTTGGTCTTCCGGAATTTCGCTGTAAGACAGCACGGTGAGGTCGTTGATGCGGTGGCGCACCATGCGGGCCAGCCAGGGCCGCACGCCAGGCGACACCACCAACACGGCAGGATGGCCTTGTTCTTCGACCGAGCGAGCGCCATCGCGCAAGGCGCGGAACAGGCGGTCGGCCAGTCCGGGCTCCAGCATCAGGCCCTGTCCGGGTTGGCTGTGCTGGGACACGTTGTGCAGCATCTGCTCCAGGGCCGGATCCAGGGTCATGGCCAAGAGCGTGTCCTGTGGGTCTACCAGGGCCTGCATGATCATGCGGCCAATCTTGGGCCGCACCTGCGCGGCCAGCTGCTCGGGGTCTTGGGTACGGCCGCTGGCTTCGGTCAATGCTTCGGCGATGCTGCGCATGTCACGGATCGAAACCGACTCGCTGAGCAGCTGCTGCAGCGTACGGGTGATGATGCCCAGCGACAGCTTGGCCGGGGTGAGGTCTTCCACCAGCTTGGGTGCCCGGGCCGCCAACTTGTCCAACAGCTGCTGGACCTCATCGTGGCTCAGCAGGTCGGCCGCGTTCTCGCGCAGCACCTTGTTCAAATGGGTGGCGATGGCGGTGGCGGGGTCCACCACGGTGTAGCCCATGGAGCGCGCGTACTCGCGCTGCGCGGGGTCGATCCACACGGCATCCAGGCCGAAGGCGGGCTCCTTGGTGGCCTCGCCCTCCACCTGGCCGTACACGCGGCCGGGGTTGATGGCCAGCTCTTTGCCCACCTTGACCTCAGCACGGCCGCGCACCACCCCGTTCAAGACGATTTGGTAACTGTCGGGCTCTAGGCTCAAGGCGTCGCGAATGCGAACCGGTTGCACCAGGAAGCCCAGCTCGGCCGACAGCTTCTTGCGAACGCCTTTGACGCGTTGCATCAACTGTCCGCCGGTCTCGGCGTTGACCAGGGGCAGGAGGCCATAGCCGATCTCCAAGCCGATCAGGTCCACCTGGTCCAGGTCGCTCCAATCCAGCTCCTTGGGTCCCTCGATAACCGGCTTGGCCGCCTCCGCCGCGGTGGCTTCTTCCTTGGCGCGCCCTCTGAGGGCCAGCCATCCCACGGCCGCTGTGCCGGCTGCCAGCACGAAGAACACCAGGTGGGGCATGCCGGGCACCAGACCCAGCAAGAAGACGATACCGGCGGAAACAAACAGGGCATTGGGGTTGTTGAGTTGGCTGACCGCCTGCTCGGTCATCGTTTCGCTGGTCGTCACGCGCGTCACGATGATGGCGGTGGCCATGGACAGGAACAGGGCCGGAATCTGTGCCGCCAAGCCGTCGCCAATGGTCAGCAGGGTGTAAATGCGGCCGGCTTCAGCGGGCGACAGGTTGTGCTGCATGATCCCGATGGCCAAGCCACCGACGATGTTGATCAGCAAGATCAGCAGGCCTGCGATGGCGTCTCCGCTGACAAATTTGGATGCGCCGTCCATGGAGCCAAAGAAGTCGGCTTCCTGGCTCAGCTCTTCACGCCGCTTGTTCGCCGTTTCCTTGTCGATGATGCCGGCGTTGAGGTCGGCGTCGATGGCCATTTGCTTGCCTGGCATGGCATCCAAGGTGAAGCGGGCATTGACCTCAGAGA
>RFPX01000059.1 GCA_009925955.1 Betaproteobacteria bacterium | reverse complement strand
GGTCAACCGGTCCGACTATCCGGTCATTCAGGCCATCACGGTGTACCTGGCCATGCTGACCATGGTGATCAACCTGCTGACCGACGTGATGTACAAGGCGATCGACCCACGGGTGGTGTTGAAATGAGTGCAACCCTGAGCTCCAACGCCAGCCCCAGCGCGGGCCCCGAGCGTTCTGAAGGTGTGTGGGCTGCGGCCTGGCGCCGCTACAAGGCCGACCGTGTGGGCATGGTCTCGCTGGTCATCGTGCTGATCTTCATGGTGCTGATTGCGGCCTCCGCTTTAGACCTGGTGGCCAAGGATTGGCAAAAGGAAGTGGGTGTGCCCAACGCGCCGCCCACCCTGCTGGGCCCGGCCCCGCCGGAGGCCACGGGTGTGATCGAACAGCCCAAGGGGCCCAACGTGGACATCTCGGCCATCGACCCCCTGGCACCCAAGTACGCCGAGTGGGCGGAGAAGGCCAAGACCTATGCCACGGCCGACACCGTGAAGGCCGAGACCCTGCCCTTGGGCGGCGACCGGCTGGGGCGTGATGTGTTGTCCAAGGCCATCAAGGGCACCGAAATCTCCGTCTTCGTGGGTGTGCTGGCCGCCTTGGTGGCCACCTTCCTGGGCACGCTCTTGGGCGCCCTGTCGGGCTACCTGGGCGGCAAGGTTGGCGACTTCTTCGAGTGGCTCTACAACGTCTTCGAAGCCGTGCCCGGCATCTTGCTGATCTTCGCGTTTGCCGCCGTGTTTGGCCGCGGCATCGGCACCGTGGTGCTGATTCTGGGTCTGACGGGCTGGACCGGTCTGTACCGCCAAGTGCGGGCGGAGTTCATGAAGCACCGCTCACGCGAGTACGTGCGTTCGGCCGAGGCCATTGGTGCTTCGCAAGTGGCGCGCATGTTCAAGCACATCTTGCCCAACATCTCACACGTCATCCTGGTTCGCATGGGCCTGCTCGTGGTGGGCTTCATCAAGAGCGAGGTCATCCTGTCTTACCTGGGCCTGGGCGTAGGTATCGACGATGTGTCCTGGGGCACGATGCTGTCTGAGGCACAGGCTGAACTCATCCTGGGCTACTGGTGGCAGTTGGTCTCGGCCACGGCCTTTATGTGCGTGTTCGTCACCGCCTTCTCGCTGATGGCCGACGCGGCGCGTGATGCGCTGGATCCCAAGTTGAGGGGGCTCGAATAATGCTGCTCAGCATCCAAGACCTCGCCGTTTCCTTCCGCATGGGCAAGGTGGGCGGCGTGACCCAGCGCCAGCAGGCCGTGGGCCGAGCCGGCACCACGGTCAGCTTCGACATTCCCGAGAACACGACCGTGGCCCTGGTGGGCGAGTCGGGCTCGGGCAAGTCGGTCACGGCCATGTCCATCCTCAACCTGCTGCCCGACAACGCCGAGCGCAGCGGGCGCATCCTGTGGCAAGGCCAGAACCTGATCGACACGCCGCTGCATGAGCTGCAGCACCTGCGTGGCCGCGAGATCGCCTGCGTCTTCCAAGACCCCATGAGCTCGCTCAACCCGGTGTTCACCGTGGGCGACCAGTTGATGGAGCCGCTGATCAAGCACATGGGCCTGAGCCGCAAGCAGGCGCTGGCCCGTGCCGAGGAACTGCTGGTCGAAGTGGGCATGCCCGAGCCCAAGCGCCGCCTGGGTGTGTACCCGCACGAGATGTCCGGCGGGCAGCAGCAGCGCGTGATGATCGCCATGGCCCTGGCCTGCGAACCCAAGCTGCTGATCGCCGACGAGCCGACCACCGCTTTGGATGTGACCATCCAGCGGCAGATTCTGGAGCTCATCGCCAAGCTCAAGAGCAAGATGAAGATGAGCGTGCTGTTCATCAGCCACGACTTGGGCGTGGTGGGCGAGATTGCCGACCACGTGGTGGTGATGCGCAACGGCATCGTGCGCGAGCAAGGTCCCGTGGCGCGCATCTTCAGTGCACCGCAGGACGACTACACCAAGGCCCTGTTGGCCTGCCGCCCCAGCCTGACCGAGAACCCGGCGCGCTTGATGGTCATTGACGAACACATCGCCGCCAGCAAGGCCGCCGCCGAGGGCCGTGAAGCCGCGGCAGCCCGCGTGGCCAAGGCCAAGGATCCGAACGCACCCGTGGTGCTGGAGGTGAAGTCCCTCTTCAAGAGCTTCTACCTCAAGCAAGGCCTGTTTGGCACCCGCGAATTCAAGGCGGTGCAAAACGTGAACTTCAAGCTGCGCAAGGGCCATACCCTGGGCGTGGTGGGCGAGTCGGGCTCGGGCAAGACCACCATGGGCCTGACCCTGCTGCGGCTGCACGAGCCCACCGGTGGCGAGGTGATTTTTGACGGCAAGAACCTGCTGACCCTGTCGTCCCAGGAGCGCCAAACCATGCGCCGGCGCATCCAGGTGGTCTTCCAAAACCCCTATGCCAGCCTGAACCCCCGCTTCACCATCGGCCAGACCCTGGTCGAGCCCATGGAGATTCACGGCATCGGTGCCAACACCGAAGAACGTGAACAGGTGGCGCGCGAACTCTTGCAGAAGGTGGGCTTGGATGACCGCGCCTTCGGCAAGTACCCGCACGAGTTTTCGGGTGGCCAGCGCCAGCGCATCGCCATCGCGCGTTGCCTGACCCTCAAGCCCGAGGTGCTGGTGCTGGACGAGGCGGTTTCAGCGCTGGATGTGAGCGTGCAAGCCCAGGTGCTCAACCTGCTCAAGGACCTGCAGGACGAGTTCGGCCTGAGCTATGTCTTCATCAGCCACGACCTGGCCGTGGTGCGCTTCATTTCCGATGAAGTGCTGGTGATGAAGGACGGCATCGTGGTGGAGCAGGCCAGCGCCGAGGAGATCTTGCATCACCCCCGCGAGGACTACACCAAGCGGCTGCTGGGCGCCATCCCCCGGGGCTACCAAGCCGCCTAAGCACCCGCCTCGCGCATGACCCTGGCGACCTGGTTCGCGTTCTTCGCGGCCTGCTGGGCCATCAGCATTTCGCCCGGGGCCGGTGCCTTGGCCGCGATGACCTCTGGCCTAAACCATGGCCTGCGGCGCGGCCTGATCACGGTGCCGGGCTTGATCCTGGGCATCTGGACCCAGTTGCTGATCGTGGGCGTGGGCTTGGGCGCGGTGGTGGCGGCTTCTGCAACCGCCTTTGAGGTGGTGCGTTGGAGCGGCGTGGCCTATCTGGTGTTCCTGGGCATTCAACAGTGGCGCACACCGCCGCGGGACTGGACCACGCCCACCGAAACCGGGTACGCCAGCGCGCGCTCCTTGATCACCCGCGCCTGGGCGGTCAACGCCGTCAACCCCAAGGGAACCGTCTTCTTTCTGGCCGTGGTGCCGCAGTTCTTGAACCTGCAGCAGCCCTTGTTGCCACAGTACATCCTCATCGGTCTGACGCTGAGCTTCACCGACTTGGTGGTGATGACCGGCTACACCGCGCTGGCGGCGAGGGTGCTGCGTGCGCTGAAGTCGCCGGCACAGCAGCGCATGCTGAACCATCTGTTTGGCGGGCTCTTCGTGGCCGCTGGCGTCCTGCTGGCGGTGTTTCAACGCTGAGGGCCGCCGGCCCCTTGCACCCTCGGGTTTTCATCTCCAACACCATGCTCCAACAAACCACCCCCATCCTGCGCAGTTTTGATGAGGCCAAGGCACGCGCCTTCTATGTGGACTTCCTGGGCTTTCGGGTGCTGTTCGAGCACCGCTTCCACGACGGTGCGCCCCTGTACATGGGGGTGGTGCGCGATGGGTGCGAACTGCACCTGTCCGAGCACCATGGCGACGCCTGCCCCGGCAGCTCCATGCGCATTGGCGTGAGCGACGTGGACGCCCTGTGTGCCGAACTGCTGGCCAAGCACGACCCCCATGCACGGCCGCAGGTGCAAGAGCAGCCCTGGGGAACGCGCGACTTCACGGTGACCGATCCCTTCGGGAACCGGCTGACCTTCACCAGCGCCATCAGCACCTGAGAACTTCTGCGCGGCGTTCGTATCTGAACCCTCAGTCCCTGGCCCAGTGGCCCTGTTGAGGAACGACCATGCGATTGAAGATGCCCTGTGCTGACACGGCCCATGCCAGGGGTTCGGCCCTGGTGGCCACCGTGTTGGTCGCCCTGCTGTCGGGCTGCGCCACCGCGCCGCCCCCGGCCGCCGACGGCTGGCGGCAGCAGACCCTGCCCGGCAAGCCCTTGACGCACTACCGTTGGACACACAAAGAGGGCCGCACCGCTCTGCAGGCCGACTCGCAGCAGTCGGCCAGCCTGTGGCGCAAGCGGCTGAACCCGGCGCAGGACGTCCCGCAGCAGGTGCGTTTTTCCTGGTGGGTGCAAGACCTGATCCCCCACGCCTCGGTGGCTGAGGCCCACCTGGAGGACTCACCGGCGCGTGTGGTGTTCGGCTTCGATGGTGACCGTCAACGCCTGTCTGCCCGCAACCGCAGCCTCTTCGACCTGGCCGAAACCCTCACGGGCGAGGCACCGCCCTTTGCCACGCTGATGTACGTGTGGGACCCCTTGCTGCCGGTGGGCACCGTGGTGGTCAACCCCCGAACCGACCGCATCCGCAAGATCGTGGTGGACTCAGGCCCCCAGCACCTGCGCAGTTGGCGCGACCATCAGCGCAACCTGGCCGAAGACTTCCGCCGGGCCTTCCATGAAGAGCCCGGCCCGCTGGTGTCGGTGGCGGTCATGAGCGACAGCGACAACACCAAGAGCCGCACGATGACCTGGTTCGGGCCGGTTCAGTGGGGCCCGCCTCACTGAACCTCGATCTTGGCCTCGCGAATCACGCGGGCCCACTTGGCCGTTTCCACGCGGGTGCGCTCGGCCAGGGCCGAGGGCGGCCCGGGTTCGGTGATGAAGCCAATGTTGGCAAAACGCTCCTGCACATCGCGCGCGGCGGCGCCAGCATTGAAGGCCGCGTTGAGCCGTGCGATCACCTCGGCCGGCGTGCCCGCCGGCGCGAATGCGGCAAAGTAGGCGATGAGCTCGTAGTCCTTCAGGCCCAGTGCCTCGTTGACGGTGGGCAGGTCGGGCACGGCGGCCGACCGCTTCATCGAGGTCACCGCCAAGCCGCGGATCTTGCCCGCGCGCACCTGCGGCACCGTCACGGCGAAATCGGCCGTGAACATCATCACCTGGCCGCCGATGAGGTTGGTCATGGCGTCTGGCCCGCTCTTGAATGGGATGTTGGTCATCTTGATGCCCGCCATGCTGGCCAGCATCTCGGAAGAAACCAGCTGTGAGGTGCTGGCACTGGCAAAGGTGATGTGCCCGGGCGGCTTGCTCTTGGCCAGGTCCACCAGGTCCTTCAGGGTGCGCACCGGCACCTCGTTGTTCACCGCCACGATCAGCGGCACCTGCCCCAGGTAGGCCACCGGTGCAAAGGCCGTGTCTTGGTCATAGGGCAGGTTCTTCATGAGCGACTTCAGCGCCGCATTCGTGCTGTTGGTGCCGATCAGAATGGTGTAGCCATCGGGGGCGGCCTTGGCCACCTCGGCCGCACCCAGCATGCCGTTGGCGCCTGGCCGGTTTTCCACCACCACCGTGGCACCCAAGGCCTCGCCCACCTTCTGCCCGAAGGCGCGCGCCACCTGGTCGGTGGCACTGCCGGCGGCAAAGGGCACCACAAAGCGGATGGGCTTGGCGCTCGGCCACGCCTGCTGGGCCTGCGAAAGGCCGGGGGCCAGCGCCAGGGCCACAGCCAGGCTTAAGCCGCAGCGGCCGATCCAGCGGCGAATGGGGTTGGCAACAGATGCATGCTTCAAGAGGGCTTCTCCAACGGTCTAGGGATGGTGCCGCGCGTGGCGTGGTGCGGGCTTGGCTTCAGCTGGGCTTGGCCAGGCCCAAGCGTTCCACCAGGGCCTTCTCACGGCGGAAGGTGTCTTCCGCAAAACGCAGGTACTGCTGTGGGTTCATGTGCATCAGGGCCTGGTCATAGCGGGCCAGCACCTCCACGTGCGAGGGCTGTTCCATCGCCTGCTTGAAGACATCGTGGATGCGCTGCACCAAGCTGGGGTCCATGCCCCTGGGACCTGCAATCCCATACGGGGAAGCCTGCACCAGGGGAATGCCCAGTTCGGTGAGGGTGGGCACGTCGGGGAACTTGGGCAGGCGCTGCGCCCCCCAGGTGTTGAGCACCCGAAGCCGCCCACTGGCCACGTGCGGCGCAAAGCCCGTGGAGTCGGCCGCCGCCATGATCTGGCCGCCCAGGATCGCCTGCATCAAGTCGGCACTGCCCTTGAAGGGGATGTGGTTGAGCTCCACGCCCACCCGCATGGCGATGTCCTCCATGGTCAGGTGCGGGCTGGTCAGCACGCCCGTGGACCCATACGACAGCCGCCCGGGATTGGCCTTGGCATAGGCCACGAAGTCGGCCCAGGTCTTGATCGGTGAATCCGTGGGCACCACCAGGCCGAAGGCATAACCGGTCACGCCAATGATGTAGCTCAGGTCCTTGAGCGGGTCCCAGCTCATCTTTTGCGTATAGGGCATGCGAAACACGCCCAGCGGCACCTGGGCCAGCGTGTGGCCATCTGGTCGGGACTGCTGCATTTGCTGGGCCGGCAGCGTGCCGCCCGCGCCGGGCCGGTTCTCCACCACCACGGTTTGCCCCAACAGACGAGAGGCGTTTTCCGCCAGCACGCGCATGGTGATGTCGGTGGGCCCACCGGCCGGAAAGGCAATCAGCAGTTTGATCGGCTGGCTGGGCCAGCCCGCCTGGGCCCGCACCACAGCCGACAGGGGCAGCAGGCTGCAGGCCGCGGCCGTCTGCAAAAGGGCACGACGTCGGATCATTCAACACTCCCTTCATGAACCCGTGAAAACCCCGTGAGGATCGTCCCCGTTGGACGGCCCCGCAACCCGGGCTTGCCCTGCCTCTTGGTGCACACTAGGGAGCAAACGCTGCTGGAGAGCACATGACCATCAAGCACCCCCGTCGCCGACTCCTGCTGGCCGCCGCCGGCCTGCCCATGACCAGCCTCTCAGGTTTGCTGCCGAGCTCGGCCCTGGCGCAGTCGAACTGGCCCAGCAAGCCCGTGCGCATCGTCGTGCCCTTCCCGGCCGCCGGCACCACCGACATCCTGGCCCGCGCCATGGCCCCGGAGCTCCAACGGGCCTTCGGCCAGCCCTTCGTGGTGGAAAACAAGCCCGGCGCCGGCGGCAACGTGGGTTCCGCCGATGTCGCCAAGTCTCCCAACGACGGCCACCACCTGCTCATGGGCACCGTGGGCACGCACGGCATCAATGCCTCGCTTTATCCGAAGCTGCCCTACGACCCCATCAAAGACTTCATCCCGGTGACCCTGGTGGCGGGCGTGCCCAATGTGTTGGTGATCAACCCGGCGCTGGCGCAGCGCCACCAGATCAACTCGGTTGCAGACCTCATCCGCTACGCCAAGGGCAACCCCGGCAAGCTCAACATGGCCTCCAGCGGCAATGGCACGTCCATCCACCTGGCCGGCGAACTCTTCAAGAGCATGACCGGCACCTTCATGGTCCATTTCCCCTATCGGGGCTCAGGTCCGGCGCTCATCGACCTCATGGGTGGCAACATGGACCTCATGTTCGACAACCTGCCCTCCTCCATGCCGCACATCAAGAGCGGCAAGCTCAAGGCC
>RFPX01000058.1 GCA_009925955.1 Betaproteobacteria bacterium | reverse complement strand
CGGCGAGAAGGACTCGCATGCGGTGTACTACCTGCACCAGCAAGGCGTCACCCGATTGGACGTGGTGAACTACATCGCCCACGGCATCAAGAAGAGCGACCCGCCCGAGCCGTCCAAGCCAGCGGAAGGGTCCTCATCCGAGGGCTCTGAGAAGGAGGAGTCTCCGGCCGAAGGCAAGGCTTCCCCGCTGGAGCAGTTCACGCAGAACCTCAACCAACTGGCCCGCGACGGCAAGATCGACCCGCTCATTGGGCGCGAGCTTGAAGTGGAGCGGGTGATTCAGGTGCTGTGCCGCCGCCGCAAGAACAACCCGCTGCTGGTGGGCGAGGCCGGTGTTGGCAAGACCGCCATCGCTGAGGGCTTGGCGTGGCGCATCACCGAGAGCAGCGTTCCCGAGGTATTGGCCCAGTCGACGGTGTATGCCCTGGATATGGGTGCATTGCTGGCCGGCACCAAGTACCGCGGCGACTTTGAGCAGCGCCTCAAGGGGGTGCTCAAGCAGCTCAAAGACCAGCCCAACGCCATTCTCTTCATCGACGAGATCCACACCCTGATCGGCGCAGGTGCTGCCTCCGGCGGCACCTTGGACGCCTCCAACCTCCTCAAGCCCGCGCTGTCATCGGGACAAATGAAGTGCATCGGGGCCACCACCTTCACCGAGTACCGCGGGATCTTTGAAAAAGACGCGGCCTTGTCACGGCGGTTCCAAAAGGTCGACGTGGTGGAGCCCACGGTGGAGCAGACGGTGGAGATCCTCAAGGGCCTCAAGAGCCGCTTCGAAGAGCACCACGGGGTGAAGTACGCCGTGGGTGCGCTGCAAGCGGCCGCCGAGCTCTCCGCCAAGTACATCAACGACCGCCACCTGCCCGACAAGGCCATCGACGTGATCGATGAGGCCGGTGCCGCGCAGCGCATCCTGCCCAAGAGCAAGCAAAAGAAGACGATCACCCGCGCCGAGGTCGAGGACATCGTCTCCAAGATTGCGCGCATCCCGCCGGCCTCCGTCAGCAGCGACGACCGCAGCAAGCTCAAGACCCTGGACCGCGACCTCAAGAGCGTGGTGTTTGGACAGGACCCGGCCATTGACGCCCTGGCCGCGGCCATCAAGATGGCCCGCAGCGGTCTGGGCAAGCCGGAAAAGCCCATTGGCTGTTTCCTGTTCTCCGGTCCCACGGGCGTGGGCAAGACCGAGGTGGCCAAGCAACTGGCCTACATCCTGGGCGTCGACCTCATCCGCTTCGACATGTCCGAGTACATGGAAAAGCATGCGGTGAGCCGCCTGATCGGTGCGCCCCCGGGCTATGTCGGCTTTGACCAAGGTGGGCTGCTGACCGAAGCCGTCACGAAGAAGCCCCACTCGGTCTTGCTCCTGGACGAGATTGAAAAGGCGCACCCCGAGGTCTTCAACGTGCTGCTGCAGGTGATGGACCATGGCACGCTCACCGACAACAACGGGCGCAAGGCCGACTTCCGCAACGTCATCCTGATCATGACGACCAATGCGGGTGCGGAAACCATGAACAAGAGCACCATCGGCTTTACCACCGCCCGCGAGGCCGGAGACGAGTTGGCCGACATCAAGCGCATGTTCACGCCCGAGTTCCGCAACCGCCTGGACGCCCAGGTCAGCTTCCGTCCGCTCAACGAGGAAATCATCCTGCGCGTGGTGGACAAGTTCCTTTTGGAACTGGAGAGCCAGTTGCAGGAGAAGAAGGTGGAAGTGACCTTCACCGACGGCTTGCGCAAGCACCTGGCGCAAAAGGGTTTTGATCCGCTCATGGGGGCACGCCCGATGCAGCGGCTGATCCAGGACACCATACGCCGCGCCCTGGCCGATGAGCTGTTGTTCGGTCGTCTGGTTGACGGAGGCCGCCTGACGGTGGACGTGGACGGTCAGGGTCAGCCTGTGCTGGACATTCAGCCCCCGAAGAAGAGCGATCGCTCCAAAGCGGAGCCCGCCACGGCCTGAGGCCAGCGCGACACCCGAGCGGCACAACCGGGCGGCCTGGGCTGCCCGTCAGGGGCGATGGGGCTCCGGCGCGGGGTGGGCGGCTGGCTCTTGCCGGTAGAACTGGACATAGAGGCGGTACAAGTCAGGCTGCTCTTCACGAAAGGCCCATGGCTTGGTGAAGAACGCTTCGCTGGACACCGCGAAAAACTCGACCAGGTCTTGTGCGCCGTAGTGGTCCAAGACGCTCGGGTAGCCGCAGGCGCTGCGCTCGTCAAAGCGGTCGAAGGCGACCTGAATGCATGCTCGCCATGCCGCGCGCTGCGACCGCGGCATGGGCGGTGTGCCATCAAACTCACCGTCCAGACCATCCAGGACGTGCACGAACTCGTGGATCACCACGTTGAAGGCCGCGCCTTCTGACGAAGCTGAAAGGGGCTCAGCGCCCTCGTGCCAGCTGAGCATGATGGGGCCGTCGCCCATCGCCTCACCCACCAAGGTCTCCTGCCAGCTGTGCACAAGACCCGTTTCGTCTACCCACTCGCGCTGCGCCTGCACGGGCCCCTCGTGCATGACGATGCCCACGAAGCCGCTGTAGGCCTTGAGCCCTATGTTCAAAACAGGCAGGCAGGCCTGGGCTGCCACCGCCAGGGCGATGGGGTCGCTCACCACGAAGCCACGCGTGCCATGAAACTCCTTCTCAGCCAGGAACCGTTGACACAGCGCACGCAGCTGCTGCAGTTCGGGCGCGCTGCGCCAGCTCAGGAACGGGTACTGCAGGAGCAGCGCATTCCATAGCGCGTCGGGGATATGGGGCCCCACAGCCTCCGTGTGTCGGCCCAGGGGCAGGCGCAATCCACGGCCAAGGCCGTGCAGGAGTCGGGCCAGCCAGCCCATGGGCTCAGGCCCGGCTCAGGGGAAGGCGGGTGAAGCCATCGCGCGTCAGGCGCAGCACCTCGGCGCGCGGACGTGTGGAGCGCAGGTCCCAGTCGGTCAGCACATAGCGCGTGTAGCCCGGCGCCAGCACCTCGGTTCCCGGGCGATGGGTATGGCCGTGAACCAAGCTGCGGCAGCCCGCCTGGTGCATCCAGGCCACGGCCATTGCGGTGTCGATATCGGTGTAGGCCGATCCGGTTTGGGCCATGCGCTCCTGAGCCTTGGCCTTGCTGCCTTCGCGCATTCGCTGGGCTTGGGCGCGCCGCTCCTGCAGGGGCAGGGCCAGAAAGCTGCGCTGCCAGGCGTCGCTGCGCACCAGCCGCCGAAAGGCTTGGTATTCGGTATCGCCCGAGCACAGCAGATCGCCGTGTGTGAGCAGCACCGGATGGTTCCACGCCACCAGGCGTGTGGGGTCGGCCAAGGCCGTCATGGCGGCACGCTGGCGCAGACGCGCACCCACCAGGAAGTCACGGTTGCCCAGCATGAAGGCCAACTGCACCCGGGCAGCGCCTTCCTCCAATGCTTCCACGCACTCGGCCTCAAAGCCCTGATCGGCAGCGTCGTCGCCTGGCCAAGCCTCGAACAAGTCGCCCAAAATGAACACCGCCTGCGCCCGCGTGCGCAGCAGGTAGTCGCGCCAAGCCGTCAGGGTCTCGGGTTCACCGGCTTGGAGGTGGAGGTCCGAGACGAAGTCAATGGCCGTCCAAGCTTCATCGGCTTGAATCTCATAGAACGCGGGCAGGGCGAGTTCGGCACTCATGGAGCTTCGTTCAGGCCTCGACGACGGAAACCTTCTGGATGACCACGTCTTCCACCGGAACGTCGGCGTGCATACCGGAGCGGCCGGTCTTGACGCCTTCAATGGCGTCCACCACGTCTTGGCCCGAAACGACGCGCCCGAACACGGCATATCCCCAGCCCTGCGGGCTTTCAGACCGGAAATTCAGAAAGTCGTTGTCGGTGGTGTTGATGAAGAACTGAGCCGTGGCCGAATGGGGCGCGGAGGTCCGTGCCATGGCGATGGTGTAGCGGTCGTTGGTCAGGCCGTTGTTGGCCTCGTTCTGGATGGGGGCATCGGTGGGCTTTTGCTGCATGCCCGGCTCAAAGCCACCGCCTTGGATCATGAACCCCTTGATCACGCGGTGAAAGACGGTGCCGTCGTAGTGGCCGCGCTGTGCATAAGCCAAAAAGTTGGCCACGGAGTCCGGCGCTTTGGCTGAGTCGAGTTCAAGGCGCACCACGCCTTTGTTGGTGGTCATGTCGACGAGTGTGCTCATGGGTGGGCTCCGGTGTGGTGATGGACTGTTCAGGGCTTGACGACGCTGGCCCTGAGAATGGTGATGGTGGGATTGGGAAGGTTGGCAAACACGCCTTGTGCCGTGGTGGGAACGGCGCGGATCTGGTCCACGACGTCCATGCCGGCCGTCACCGTGGCAAACACGGCATAGCCCTGTCCGTCACGGGCGTTGGGTTTGTCCAGGAAGGGGTTGTCCACCACGTTGATGTAGAACTGTGAGGTGGCCGAACGGGGGTCGGCGGTGCGGGCCATGGCCACACTGCCGCGTGTATTGGTCAGGCCATTGTCACTCTCCAAAGGGATCGGTGGGCGCGTGGGCCTTTGTTTGAGGTCGGCGGTGTAGCCGCCGGTCTGCACCATGAAGTTGGCGATGACGCGATGAAAGATCAGGCCATCGAAGTGCCGTGCTTTGACGTAGGCGAGGAAATTGGCCACGGTGGCGGGGGCCTTGTCGGGGTGCAGTTCCAGTTCAATGTCGCCCAGCGTGGTGCTCAGCCGCACGGTTTGTGCCCCCACCGTGCCACTGGCAGCAAGGGTTAGACCGAAGGTGAGGGCTGCCAGGGCGCGGCCCAAGGCGCGCAACAGCTTGCATGCATTCATCCGCGAAACAGCTTCCAGTTTTATACTGCGCGGCATTGTAAGGAGAGGCCGCCTGCCTCGACGTTGGCCGGCTTCTTGTCCGGTGTCGTGCGGGGGCGGCTGGCCAGCTTGTGACCCTGAAGATCTACAACACCCTGACCCGGCAGGCCCAAGCCTTCGAGCCCCTGGAACCGGGCCACGTGCGTCTGTACGTGTGCGGCATGACCATCTACGACCTGTGTCACATCGGGCATGCCCGGATGATGACCGCATTCGACTTGGTGGTCCGTTGGTTGAGGGCCAGTGGGTACCGGGTCACTTACGTGCGCAACATCACCGACATCGACGACAAGATCATCCGGCGTGCGGTGGAGCGGGGCATCACGCTGCGGCAACTCACCGATGAGATGACCGCGGCCATGCACCAAGACATCGGCGCCATCGGGGTGCTGCCTCCCACGCATGAACCCCGTGCCACAGACTACGTGCCGCAGATGCTGAGCATGATCGGCCGCCTGCAGGCCAAAGGGCTGGCCTATCAAACACCGGGCGGGGATGTGAACTTTGCCGTGCGCCGCTTTGAAGGCTACGGACGCCTGTCGGGCAAGTCGCTCAACGACCTTCGGGCCGGCGAACGGGTGGCCGTGGAGGAGGGCAAGCACGACCCCCTGGACTTCGTGCTGTGGAAGGCCGCCAAACCCACGGAGCCTGCGGACGCCAAGTACGACAGTCCCTACGGTCCCGGACGCCCGGGCTGGCACATCGAGTGCTCGGCCATGAGTTGCGAATTGCTGGGCGAGCATTTCGACATTCACGGCGGGGGCATGGACTTGCAGTTTCCGCACCATGAGAACGAGATCGCCCAGAGCGTGGGGGCCACCGATCGGCCCTTTGTGAATGTGTGGATGCACAACGGATTCCTGAATGTCGACAACGAGAAGATGTCCAAGAGCCTGGACAACTTCTTCACGATCCGTGATGTGCTCAAACAGGTCGACGGGCAAACCCTGCGTTTCCTGTTCATCCGCACCCACTACCGCAGCCCCTTGAACTTCAGCGATGCCCATCTGGAGGATGCAAGGGCGTCCCTCAAGCGCCTGTACACCGCCTTGGACAGCGTGCCCTTGGAGCCAGCTTCGGAGCAGGATGTCCGCGACATCGACTGGGCCGAGCCCCATGCAGCGGCCTTCAAGGCCGCCATGGATGAAGATTTCAACGCCCCGGCGGCGATTGCGGTGCTGTTTGAGTTGGCCAGTGAGGTCAACCGCAGCCGGCGGGAAGACCAGGCCCGGCTGCTGCGGGCCTTGGGCGGCACCTTGGGCTTGTTGCAGGACCCGCCACAGGCCTTTTTGCAGGCGGGCGCGGGCATCGCCGAGGCGGAGATCCAAAGCATGATCGAGGCACGCAGCCAAGCCAAGCGCGAGCGTGACTTTGCGAGGGCAGACCACATTCGTGATGCGCTCATGGCGCAAGGCGTGTTGCTCAAGGACAGCCCACAGGGCACCACCTGGAGCCGTGTCTAGATGATCCCCGGCAGCACCGCGCTGATGACACCTGAGTACTGGGATGAGGCCTGTCGGCACCTCAGCCGGCGGGACCGGGTGATGAAGCGCTTGATCCCTCAGTTCGGTCAGGCGCGGCTGCAATGCCGGGGTGATGCCTTCACCACCTTGGCCCGCTCCATCGTGGGCCAGCAGATCTCGGTCAAAGCGGCCCAGTCGGTATGGGAGCGGCTGAGCATGCCGTGGGGTGGCGCGCAAGCGGTGCTCAAGCCTGCGCAGGTGCTCAAGGCGCAGAGCAGCGACCTGCGCGCGGCAGGCTTGTCGCTGCGCAAGGTGGAGTATCTGCAGGATCTGGCGCGGCACTTCAAAGAGCGCGGCAGCCGCTCCCCGCTGTGGAGCGAGATGGAGGACGAGGCCGTGATTGCCGAGCTGGTCTCGGTGCGGGGCATCGGGCGCTGGACCGCTGAGATGTTTCTGATGTTCGGCCTGATGCGCCCCGATGTCCTGCCCCTTGATGATTTGGGCCTGCTGCGCGGCATCAGCCTCAACTACTTCAGTGGCGAGCCGGTGACGCGGTCAGAAGCGCGTGAAGTGGGTGAGGCTTGGGCCCCTTACCGGTCGGTGGCCACCTGGTACCTGTGGCGCAGCCTGGACCCGGTCCCCGTGGAATACTAAGGATCGCTGCCGGGCACCCTGTGCGCCCGAGCCGCATCCTTCGCAAGGAGTTGCCGCCATGAGCAAGAAGCATTTTCTCGAGTTCGAGCAACCGATTGCCGAGCTCGAAGGCAAGATCGAAGAGCTGCGGTACGTGCAGACCGAGTCGGCCGTCGACATCTCCGAGGAGATTGAGCGCCTGGACAAGAAGAGCCAGCAGCTCACAAAGGACATCTATTCGAATCTGTCGCCCTGGCAGGTTACGCAGATCGCTCGGCATCCCCAGCGCCCCTACACGCTGGACTATGTCAGCGAGATCTTCACCGATTTCGAAGAGTTGCATGGCGACCGCGCCTTTGCAGATGACCTGTCCATGGTGGGTGGGATGGCGCGGTTCAATGGCCAACCGTGCATCGTGGTCGGCCACCAGAAGGGGCGAGACACCAAGGAGCGCGCCGCACGCAACTTCGGCATGAGCCGGCCTGAGGGCTATCGCAAGGCCTTGCGCCTCATGAAGCTGGCCGAAAAGTTCAAGCTGCCGGTCTTCACATTTGTGGACACGCCGGGCGCCTACCCCGGCATCGATGCGGAGGAGCGCGGGCAGTCCGAGGCCATCGGCCGCAACATCTTTGAGATGGCCCAGCTTGAAGTGCCCATCATCACCACGATCATTGGCGAAGGTGGTTCGGGCGGTGCGTTGGCCATCAGCGTGGCCGATCAGGTGCTGATGCTGCAGTTTTCCGTGTATTCGGTGATTTCGCCGGAGGGCTGCGCCTCCATCTTGTGGAAGACCGCCGAGCGCGCTCCTGATGCCGCCGAGGCCCTGGGCATCACGGCCCATCGACTCAAGGCACTGGGCTTGGTCGACAAGATCGTCAGCGAGCCCGTGGGCGGGGCGCACCGTGACCCCAAGGCCATGGCGGTGTCCGTCAAGCGGGCCCTTTCCGATGCCTTGAGACAGGTGGCCGACCTCAAGCCCAAGGAACTGCTGCAGCG
>RFPX01000057.1 GCA_009925955.1 Betaproteobacteria bacterium | reverse complement strand
CACGACATGGTTGAAGGCGTGTACACCCTCCCGGTGCTGCACACCCTCGCATCGGGCGGTGTTCCGGCCCGGCCCGGCCTTGGCCCATCCCATCGCGCAACTCGGCGCGGCCGCCCCGACAGCAGCGGGCGCGGCAGCAGTGGCCGCATGTGTCGGCCGAGCGATTGCTCTCGGGCATCGGCTTGCCGCTTCTGCAGGCCTGCGTGTGTGAAGTCAACGGCTGGCCGGTGCCGCCGCTTCAATCGGAGCAGGCCAGCACGCCGGAAATCTTGGCAGCAGGCCTGGCCGGTGAGGCCGCGGCCCAGCGCACGCTGCAGGTGTTTTGCGCCATGTTGGGCGGCTTTGCCGGCAATGTGGCGCTCACCTTGGGCGCGCGCGGGGGCGTGTACATCGGCGGTGGCCTGGTGCCGCGCCTGGGCGACTTCTTCTTCGCCTCTGACTTTCGCCAGCGCTTTGAACACAAGGGCCGCTTCGCGCCCTATCTGCAGGACATTCCCACGGTGGTGATCACCGACACCCTGGCCGCGCTGTGTGGCGTGTCGGCGGCGGTGGCGGGCTCTGAGGCTTTGCCCAGGGCTTAATTCGGGATCACGAACACCTCGGTGGCATCCATCACCTTGGGCTGCCCAGGTTGGCCGCCACCGAAGGTGTAGTCCAAGGCGTTTGGGGCCAGGTTGCGGTAGCGCGCATCCCAATCCCAGGTGTTGATCCACAGCCGCGCACCCTTGAGGCTTTCACGTTGGCCCAGCGCGGCTGGGCTGAAGGTGAAGGTGACGGTTTTCTCAGCCGCGTTGGCGCGCACCTGCACACCGCGGTTCAGTGGTCGCCCTTCCTGTTGGGCCGAAGCGTCTTCAGCGCTGAACAGGGCCAGGCTCCAGCCATGCGCGCGCAGCCGGCGGTGCCACCGCAAATCGCCGGGCAGCTCACCGTCTTGCAGCGGCATCACCCGCGCGCCACCGGGCTCACCGGGCAGTTCCAGGAAGGTGGTGAAGGCCACATGGTCGTAGCCGTGGCGCGGGCTCCACACCGAACTCAGCCCAGCCATGGTGAGTGTGATGCGCAAGGCCGTGCCCTGTGCCTCGCGCCGCGTGGCCACCTGCACACGTCGGATGTCGGCCGTGCGCAGTTGGGCGAAAACCGGGTCGGTGGGGTACTGGTAGCGGCCTTCAGGGCCATGGTCGTCGCCCGCGGGGTCGCTGCGGTCGATTTGCTCCACCCAGGGTGCGTCGCCATCGCCGCTGCGCTGCAGGGCCCGTGGCGCTTCGCTTTGGGCCTGGCCGGCGCGGGCACTGCCCTGCAGCTGCGCATCGGCCCAATGCCACACGCGCAGGTCGCGCCCTCCCAACGGTATCGACACACGGCCTTGGACATCGGCTTGCAGGCCGGCTGGCAAACCCTCCAGCCCCCAAGCGGGCTGCAGCGTGGCCGCGCCGCTGGAGCCCAGCGGTAAATCCTTCACCGTCAGGGCTTCATCGGCGGTGTTCAAGGCCACCAAGACATGCTGGCCTTCATGGCTCATGCGCCACACCAGGGCGCCGGCGTCGTCGGTGGTTTCGGCCAGCACGGTGGGCCAGCCGCGGCGCAGCGGTGCGTGGGTCTGGCGCAGGTCGGCCAGTGACCGCAGGGTGCGTGCCAGCGGGTGTTCCAAGCGAAAGTGGTCTTGACCGCCCGAGCCCCAGCCCGCGGCGAACATCGAGGCCCGCTGTTGGGTAAAGCCCTGCTCGGTGCCGTAGTACACCACCGGGATGCCCGGCAGGGTGAACAGGCTGCCCAAGGCTTGCACCAGCGCGCGCTGGTCACCCGAGGCCAAGAAGCGGTCCACATCATGGTTGTCCACAAACGTGGGCATCCAGTGCAGGCGCGGGTGCAGTGCCACTTGGGCGCGCAGCCTTTGGCCCAAAACGGCCGTGGGCGCGCCGCGGCTGAGCACATCGCCCAGCGCACCGTACAGCGGAAAGTTCAGCATGCCGTGCAAGCGGCGCTGCTGCGCTTGAGGGCCCTGCATGTACGACTCGATGCGCTGGCTTTGGGTGTTCTGCCCAGGCCCATCGATGCCAAAGCCTTCACCAAACAGAAAGAAGCTGTTGCGCCCCGTGCGCCGCGCCACCTCGTGCAGGCCGGGGGTGCCGCCGGCGCGTGCAGGCCGCCAGATGAAGTCTTCGAAGAACTCGGGCTCGACATAGAAGGCCGTGTCCACGCGGTAGCCGTCCACCCCCACTTCGCGGATCCAATGCGCAAAGCTCTTGCGCAGCGCCTCGCGCACCCGTGGGTTGCGGGTGTTCAGGTCGTCCAGGCCCGCCATCTGATAGGTCAACTCTTGCTCGCGGTTGCCGTAGTCCACGATGTCCGGCGTCCAGTGGTAGATGCCCGCTTGGCGGTCGGCCGCGCGGCGCGGGTCGTTGAGCGAGAAGGGGTGTTGGCTGGGGCGCTGCACCGGCCGGCTGCCCAGGTTGGGCTGGTAGCCCAGGCGCGGGTCATGGGCTTGGCCTTGGCCTTTGGTTTGGGCCTGGCCTGGGCCCGGTCGCTTGGCGTCGTAGTAGAAGAAGTCGCCCACGTGGTTGACCACGATGTCTTGCACCAGGTACATGCCGCGCCGGTGCAGGGCGTCTGACAGCAGCCGGTAGTCGTGGAGCGTGCCCTGGTGGCGATCCACCTTCATGAAGTGTTCGGCCCAGTAGCCGTGGTAGCCGGTGTAGCTGCCTTGCGCATTCATCCACTGGTTGGCCACGGGCGGCGTGATCCACAGCGTGGTGGCACCCAGTCCCTGGATGTAGTCCAAGCGCTGGCGAAGGCCGGCCAGATCGCCGCCGCTGTAGCGGCTGGCCTGGCGGGGGTCGTACTCACCGACGCCCTGGTCGTTGTTGCGCGGGTTGCCGTCGGCAAAGCGGTCTGTCACCACAAAGTAGATGACCTGGTCGCGCCAGTCGGGTGAGGGCACGTGCAGCTTCAGCGCGGCGGGCGGCGCGGTGGGCTTGGGTGCGTGGCCGGCAGCCCCCGTACCCGGGGTTGCCATGCTGACTGCGGCCGTGATCGCCCCCACTGCGCAGACCAAGGCCTTGCCCAGGGCTGCCGGGCTGAGACCTGTTCGGCTGGCCCTTGGGGCTATCCAGGCCACTGTTTGGGGCGTGCCGGGGCGTACCGACGGCAGGGCGGTGTTCGGTTGGGGGTTCACGTGGGTTGGGGGCAGGTGGGCCGATGGGGTCGCCAAAATGTACCTAAGTTACAAGCCTGTACCCGGCTGTACCCATCTGTACCCGGCCGTATTCGCTTTCCCGCTTCTCGCCGTGTACAGGGCGTCGGACACCCTCTGGTGTCGCGTGTTGCCGCGGGATCTGTTGCTTCTCTGCCGCCTTGGGGCTTCCCCTAGGCCGGTGGCGGTGTAGTTTTAGTACAGAATCCCCCGGAAACACGGGGTTACTCGGGTTTACGGCTTTCGATCCCAACGCCAACTCGCTGATTGCAGGAGACCACACATGACTGAAGTACTCGTCCAGGGCCGCCGTTTTGCGCGCATGCGCACCGGTTTGACCCCAACGGCCGCCGCCGTGGCCGCCGTTGCGGCGCTGTCGTCCGTGCAGGCGCACGCGCAACAGGCCCAACAGGTCACCGTGACCGGCATCCGCAGCGCCATTGAAAGCGCCATCAGCCTGAAGAAGAACGCCGACGGCGTGACCGAATCGCTGAGCGCGGAAGACATCGGCAAGCTGCCCGACACCACCATCGCGGAATCGCTGGCACGCCTGCCGGGTGTGACCACCCAGCGTACGCGTGAAGGCTCGGCCTCCACCATCAGCATCCGCGGCCTGGGCCCTGACTTCTCGGGCTACCTGATCAACGGCCGCGAGCAGGCCGGCATTGGCAACAGCCGTGCGCTGGACCTCAGCGTCTACCCGGCTGAACTGATTGGCGGGGCCACGGTCTACAAGACCGCCGATGCAGCCCTGATCGGTGGCGGCCTGGCCGGCACGATCGACCAGAAGCTGATCGACCCCACCCTCTACCGCAACCGTGTGATTGCCCTGAGCCGCACCAAAGTGCGCACCGGCGTGGGCCTGGACAAGGACAAGGAAGGCAATGGCACGCGAACCAGCCTGACCTACATCGACAACTTCGCCGACCGCAAGATTGGCGTGGCCTTGGGCTTTGTTCGCGTGGACGGCACCAGCAGCCAGTACACCTGCTGCGGCTGGGGTGACGGCACCGTGACCGCCTACACCGGCGCCACGGCCACCGGCACGGGCATCGCCAATGTGAAGGTGCCCGGATTCGGCAGCGGCCTGGACTACTCCACGCGCCGCTACGCCGATGACCGCACCGGTGTGGCTGCCATCCTGACCTTCAAGCCCAGCCAGAACTGGAACAGCCAGCTCGACTACTTCCAGACCCGTGCCGACACCCTGACCAAGATCACGGCGGTGAAGGCGGGCCTGTATCCCTACAACACCATCACCAACGCGACGGTGGTCAATGGTGTGGCCACCAAGGGCACGTACACGCTCAACAGCAGCGATCCGGCCGGCAAGATCATCGGGTTCTCCGAAGGCATCAGCTACGACGACACGATCAAGACCCTGGGCTGGAAGAACACCATCAAGCTTGACGGTGGATGGCAAGCCACGGTGGACCTGAACAAGGCCAGCGCACAGCGCATCGAGCGCGACATCGAAGCCTATGCCGGCATCACAGGCGTGGACACGATGACCTTCGAGTACGGTGGCTCCGGTGCTCCGAAGCTCACCATGGGCAACCCGCTGAACTACACCAACCCGGCGCTGTTCCAGGTGCGTGACCAAAGCGGCTGGTCGGGTATCGACGGCGTGCCTCAGGCTGGCTATTCCAAGGGCCCCACGATCAAGGACAGGGTTGACGGCTTCCGCGTGGACCTCAAGAAGGACTTGGGCACGGGCGCCTTCTCCGAACTGCAGTTCGGTGCCAACCACACCAACCGCAAGAAGGACCGCATCACGGATGAAGGCCTGGTGGTCTCCACCACCGGTGGTGGCAAGGACCGCATCCCCATGCCCTCAGACGCCTATGTCGAGAACAACGTGGGCAACACGGGCCTGAACCTGCTGACCTTTGACCCGAAGGCTTCGCTGTGGCCCGGCGCCACCATCATGCGCAAGTACAACGACGACATCCTGTCCAAGACCTGGGGCGTCGAAGAGAAGGTGACCACCGCTTACGCCAAGTTGGCCGTGGACACCAAGATGGCTGGCGTGCCGGTGCGTGGCAACGTGGGCGCGCAGGTCGTCAACACCGACCAGCAGTCTTCAGGCTACCTGGCCGGCATCGGCTCCAGCGTGGTCTTGGTCAACCCATCCAAGGGCATCACCTCGGCCGGCACCAGCTACACCGATGTCCTGCCCTCAGTGAACCTGACGGGCGACCTGGGCAACGGCAACCTGTTGCGCTTTGGTCTGGGCAAGCAACTGGCCCGCGCCGACCTGACCGATCAGCGCAACTCTTTTGCCGCGGCAGTGGACACCAACCCGGCCAACCGGGCGACCTTTGGTCGCTTCGTGGGATCGGGTGGCAACCCCTTCCTCAAGCCCTACCGTGCCACCGCACTGGACCTGTCGTTTGAGAAGTACCTGGGCACCAAGGCCTACTTCTCGGCTGCGGTCTTCTACAAGGACCTGGACACCTACATCACCCGGTTCACCGACACGGCCTACAACTTCAGCTCCTACGCCAGCCAGCTGGGCCTGAGCATCCCGGCCAATGGCGCCATCGGCACCTTCACCCAGGCCGTCAACGGCTCGGGTGGAACGCTGCGCGGTGTGGAACTGTCGGCCTCGGCTCCCTTGAGCGTGTTGGCCGAGCCGCTGCGCGCCTTCGGTGTGTCTGCCAGCTACAGCAACACCTCCAGCTCGGTGAACCTGCCGGTGGGACTCTTGGGCTCCAACCCCAACCAGGCGGTGGACGTGTCCACGCAGCGCATCCCGCTGCCCGGCCTGTCCAAGGGCAACACCAAGTTCATGCTGTACTACGACCGTGCAGGCCTGCAGGCCTCGGTGGCCATGAACCGCCGCACCACCTACGTGGGCAGCGTGGCCAACGATGCGGTGGGTGGCTACCCGACCCTGCGCTACATCCAAGGCTCGGCCTGGGTGTCGGCCCAGATCGGCTACGAGCTGCAGTCGGGCTACCTCAAGGGTTTGAGCGTGCGCTTTGAGGGCAACAACCTCAACAAGCCGGTGTACCGCCAGCTCAAGGCCGACGGCGTGACCGTGGACTCGGAAATCAAGACCGGCGCGGCTTACGCCCTGCGCGTGGGCTACAAGTTCTAAGCCCACAAGACCCTACTCAAGCCCCGCGCCGGCACCTGTCGGCACGGGGCTTTTTTACAATCTTCAACATGACGCAAGCCCTTAAGAAGATCGTGGTGCTCGGCGGCGGCACCTCGGGATGGATGTCCGCTTCTGCACTGGCCAAGGTGCTGCGCGGGCAGTACGACATCACCCTGGTGGAGTCTGACGACATCGGCACCATCGGCGTGGGCGAGGCCACGATTCCGATGATCTCGCTGTTCAACCGCATGCTCGAAATCGACGAAGACGAGTTCATGCGCCAGACCAAGGCCTCCTTCAAGCTGGGCATTGAGTTTGTGAACTGGGGCCGCTTGGGTGACCGCTACATCCACGGCTTCGGCGTCATCGGCCAAGACAACTGGACGGTGGACTTTCACCAGTACTGGCTCAAGCAGCATCTGGCCGGCAAGGCCAAGCCGCTGGAGGCCTATTCCATCAACACCGCGGCCTGCTTGAAGAACAAGTTCATGCGCCCGCGCATCGACCTGCCCAACTCGCCGTTGTCGCAGGTGGCCTATGCCTTTCACTTTGACGCCGGCCTGTACGCGCGCTACCTGCGTGCCTACAGCGAGCGCCTGGGTGTCAAGCGGGTGGAAGGCATCGTGCAAGAGGTGATCACCCGGCCTGAGGACGGGCATGTGCAATCGCTGCGATTGAAGTCGGGCGCGGTGGTGGAGGGCGACTTCTTCATCGACTGCTCAGGCTTTCGCGGCATCCTCATTGAAGAAACGCTCAAGACCGGTTGGGAAGACTGGTCGCACTGGCTGCCCTGCGACCGCGCGGTGGCCGTGCCTTGCGAGAACGCACGCGAGCTCACACCCTACACCCGGTCCACCGCGCGCACCGCGGGATGGCAGTGGCGCATTCCGCTGCAGCACCGCATCGGCAACGGCCATGTGCACAGCTCCAAGTTCATCAGCGAAGACGAGGCCACGGCCCTGTTGATGAGCAACCTGGACGGTGCGCCCTTGGCCGAGCCCCGCACCATCAAGTTCCGCACCGGCAAGCGCAACCGGGCCTGGAACGCCAACGTGGTGTCGGTGGGCCTGGCCAGTGGATTTGTCGAGCCGCTGGAATCCACCTCCATCCACCTGGTGCAGATGGGCATTGCGCACCTGCTCACCTACTTCCCGGCGGCGGGGTTTTCTGAAGTGGACCGCGCGGAGTACAACCGCCTGATGAGCCTGGAGTACGAGTGGGTGCGCGACTTCATCATCCTGCACTACAAGGCCACCGAGCGCACCGACACGCCGTTTTGGAACCATGTGCGCACCATGGACATCCCGGCTTCTCTGCAGCACCGCATCGACCTCTTCAAGACCCATGGCCGCGTGTTCCGTGAGGGCAATGAACTGTTCATGAAGCCCAGTTGGCTGCAGGTGATGCATGGCCAGCGCTTGCGGCCTCAGGGCTATCACCCCCTGACCGATCTGATTCCCGAAGAGGAAATTGCGCAGTACCTCGACGGCATTGACAAGGTGATCCAGGCCTGTGTGGACGTGATGCCCGACCATGCGGCCTTCATACAGGAGCACTGTGCGGCGCGCTAGGCCCACGCCTTGCGACGGGGCAGGGTGGGGCATATGAAGCGGCGAGCCGTGTTGCGCCGTGCGGGCGGCTTCGCGCTGGCGGGCCCATTCAGAGCGGCTG
>RFPX01000056.1 GCA_009925955.1 Betaproteobacteria bacterium | reverse complement strand
GGTGCGCTGCCAGGGCTTTGGGCCGTGTTCTGGGGCCGAATTCTGGGTGCGCAAACGGTGGTGGCTGTCCACACCGCCGGGCATCGGTGGCGCATCGGCCGTGCAAGCGCTCACGACTCGGCAGCCGCGCCAAGCAGGCGCCAGCCGCGACAACTGAAGCCAATGCCCACCCCCTGATGAAATGGCCAACACCGTCACGGGGCCGGAAAGCTGGTTCATACGAGCGACAAGCCCCAATCGCGGCGCCACATCTCAAGGGTCAGCAAGGTCCACAGGCGGTCCGCTTCGTCTTGGGTTCCTTCTTGGTGCGCCCGCCAGTGCTGTCGAATGAGCGCTTCGTTCCAAGCGCCCCGTGTGTGTTGAAGAAGGCTCTCCAACAAGTCCTGTCCGGGCTCGCGCAGCTCCGATCGCAGCCACCGGCTTAACGGGGGCGTGAACCCCCGCTTGGGAAAGTCGATCAGGTCGCGGGGCACATAGCACTCCACGCTGCTGCGCAGCAGCTCCTTCAGGCGAGGCCCCTGGGCCTTCAGGGCGGGCGTGCATCGCCAAGCCAAGCTCACCACCCGATGGTCCAACAAGGGACTTCTGGCCTCCAAGGAGCTCCACATCGTGGCCCGGTCCATCTTGGCCAGCAAGTCGCCGCACAGGTAGTGCGCCAACTCCAGCCGCTGCAGCTTCTCAGAACGCGCCAGCCCGTCAATGGCCTGCAGGCTGCGCTTGGATGGGCAGGCGATCGCTTGGGAAAAGGGCGCATCGACTGGGCCGTCTGTCCAGATCAAGGCGGGGTCCCAGCGCGTCAACCCCGCTTGCCACCGGGCATGATCACCTTCGGCGCGCAGCCAAGCGGCAAGCTTGTGGGCCTTGGATGCTGGCAGCGTGGGCCGCCAAGTGGCCGGCACCGCCCGCGCCAACTGTTCCCATCGGCGGGGCTCTACCCGGTCCAAACCACTGGCCAACGCCCTGCGCATGCCCTGAGGCAGGGCCAAGAGGTGGCGCCGCAGTCCACTGGCCATGCGGTAGCGCTCATAGCCGCCAAAGCACTCGTCCCCGCCGTCACCCGTGAGCACCACCTTGACCGCTGGCGCCGCTTGCTCGGCCAACAATGCGCTGGGAATCAGCGACGCATCGGCCAGGGGCTCATCCATGAGCTGCGCAAGCTCGGGCAGCAAGCGAGCCGCCTGTTCGCCCCCAACCCGCACCGTCTCATGTCGGGTACCCAGCGCTGACGCAATGGCCCGAGCCCGGTCCGATTCATCGTGGGTGGCCTCATCAAAGCCGACACACCAGGTTCGGGTCTGGGCACCCCACTTCTGCATCAGGGCCACCACCAGGGTGGAGTCAATGCCGCCGGACAGGAACGCGCCCGTGGCCACATCGGTGCTCATGCGGTCTGAAATGGCCAACTCCAGCGTGCGCAGCAACTCCGTCTGTGCAACCGGGGGGTCATCCAAGCGCGATCGAGTTGCCTCGACCACCTCGTCATTGATGGTCCAGTAGTGCTCGCTGGAGACCACGCGGCCTTGCTCGATGGTGATGATCTGACCCGGCTCCACACGATGAACGTCGTTCAACAGCGTGTCTGGGCCCTCCATAAAGCCCCAACGCAGGTAGTGCGCCACCGCGCGTTGATTGACGCTGGGCGTGTACATCGGCAAGCATCTGAAGGCCTGCAACTGCGACGCGAATGCCACGCCCCATTCGGCTTGCAGCCAGTACAGGGGCTTCTTGCCTATCCGGTCTCGCGAGAGCGTCAGGCGCTGGCGGTCTCGTTCGTACCAGCCCCAGGCCCACATGCCCTGGGACTGGCGACACACCGAGCTGGGCCCCCAATGGTGCAGGGCATGCAGCAAAGATTCGGTGTCGCTGGAGCTGTGCTCCACGCGGCCCGTAGCGGGGTGAAGATGACCCAGCCGATGCCCGGCTCGGGTCAGCTCATCGCGCCAGGATCGATGGTTGTCGATTTCCCCATTGAACACGAGGGCGCTGCCCTTGCTCGGCTCGAGCATCGGCTGCGAACCGGCCGCACTGCGGTCGCGGATGGCCAGCCGGTTGTGCGCCAAAACCAGTCCTGCACCCTCGTCGACCCACCAGCCGTGACCATCGGGCCCGCGCCGGTGCATGACCTTGGCCATGGCCGCTGCCCAAGCGGCCAGTTGATGGCCACAAACAGCCGACTTCATCCATACACCTGCAATCGCGCACATCGGCGAATCCGCTAGCCCTGGGCCGTACTGGTGGCGCTGATGGTCGCGGACAGGCCCAGACCGCGATACAAGTGATCAAGCTTGGAGACCATGCCGTCGACGCTGTGGTGTTTGAGCACGTACTCGCGCCCCAGCTGCCCCATGTGACGGGCCCGATCAGGGCTGGCCAACACCGATTGAACGGCTTGCGCCAGCGCGTGTGGATCACCCACCGGAATCACCAACCCGGCACCGCAGGCCAGCAACTGCGCAACATCGCCGACCTTGGAGGCCACCACCGGGATCCCCCACGCCATGGCCTCCAAGACCGCCATGGGTTGCCCCTCAGCATGCGAGGCCAGCACCAGCAGGTCGGCTTGCGCCAGTGCCGTGCGCTTTTCCTGCCCATCAAGCCAACCCCGCAGCCGCACCACGTCGCCCAGGCACCCGTCCGATATCCGCTCTTGCACGGCCTGCAGGTCGCCGTCTCCTGCCAAATGCCAGGTCACGTGTGGGCTGACGGTCTTGAGCAATCGGGCGGCGCACAAGAGATCGTCCAAGCCCTTTTCCAAGCGCAATCGCCCCAAAAACAGCACCGATCCTCGGATGTCTTCGGGCCTCAACGGGCCAGGCGCTGCGCGCGTGTGGTGTGGGCGGGCTTGATGACCCCAAGGGTCTGGTGCAACCACGGGGTTCGCAATGGCCACCCAGTTTGCGCGCGGCGCCAGGGGCTTGAGGGTGTTCACCCAAGCAGGGCTCAGAGCGATCACGGCACCCGCGCGCTCCAGGAAGTGCGCAAACCGTTGCTGCGTGTGTCGGCTACAGGCCGCATGCCAATCCGGCAAGGACCCATCGTGGATGTGCACGATGTAGGGCACACCCAGCGTTGGCAGGGGCAGGCTCAGGAGCCACTTGCGCCAAAAGCTGCCCCGTGCAGCCATGTGCAGGTGGGCCGCCTGCAGACGACCACCGGCGGCCAGCGCCCAAACCCGCCCCAGGGCTTTCAGGTAGGCCACGATTCGCCGGCCCCTGGATCCTGCCACCCACGTGGGCACCATCACCAGGCACCAAGCACGGGCCAAGGCGCTGCCCAGTACCAACTCAATGACGCGGCTGATGCCGCCCGGTGCTGAGGGGTCACAGCCCACGATGGCGATGACCTTCGGATCAGACGCTTGGCGATGGCGATTGGCAGTCAAGAGCTGAACCTGGGTTGGGCAGAAGCTCCATAGCCTGCATCGCCCTGGACCGCCACAGGGGAAGGATCCTCAACAAGTGGGCCCGTTCCTGCACCGATCGCTGGGCCAACTGAGCCAATGCGCCGCCCAAGGCCCGTACGCTCAAGCGCTGCATGGGCAGTACGCCCAACTCGTGCCCAAACAAGTCCCGATGAATGCCGTGCGCCTTGACGCTGTAGGCCAGGGCCACCGTGGGCACCGCACTCGACAGGGCGGCAATCACCGAATGGGTTCTGGCACCGATGAACAGGTCGCAGTTGGCGATGGCGTACTTCAGTCGAGCAGCATCCCAGCAGGGCACGCGACGCACGCCCTTGAGGTCTCCCAAGCGTTGCATCAGCTGGTCCAGCAAGACCGCATCGTCCGAGCGTGCGGAAATGTTGTGCACCAAATGACCACTGGCATTGCGGGACGTGACATGGGGAATGAGAACGAATCGAAACTCGCCAGACTCGCACCGCTGTCGAATGAAGCGCGCCAGTCCTTCGACGTCCAGTGGTGCGTCATCTGCTGCCGCATGGGCGCCTGGGCCTGCTGTGCGCAACACCAGGGAGCTGATGTTCAGCCCCAACACGGGCGCCTGCCCTTCGGGCCAGTGTGGACCCAGATCGCTTGGGCAAGCCTGCAGCTGAAAGGCCGGATCGGCCACGGCCCGAATCACAGGCCAGGACCCAGCGGCGGGGTTGACTGGGGGCGTGCCAAAGAGGCCTTCAAGGTGAGCGGCGGTGAGGGACTCCCGTACCGAGATGGCCTTCAAGCGCCGCAGGTGCTTGGTCATCGACTGCCGGATCGCCCTTTTATAGGGGGTGGCGCCATCGAAGGGGCCAACCGAGGCTCCCCACAGAATGACGGGGCAGGCCTGCTGGATCAACCAATGGTTCAGCCCCACATGGAGCCCCAGCGATTCAAGCCCATAGTCCAGCGTGTAGTTGTCTCCACCAATGGCCAGCGCCAGTTCCACGTCCTTCAACACGGGGCGCCATGAGGTTGGGGGATGAACCGGCGGCCAAGGGCCACGTGCAACAAAGGGCGCCAAGCGACACGTTCGCGCCCATGACCGCAGGTAGGGGTTGCTGCGCGGTGGCTCGATATAGGTCACCCCATGGTCCGCCGCATCGGGCCACTGCTGGAAATCAGCCGCTGGGTTGCTGGAGGGCACCCAAAACCTCGCGCTCGGGTGCCTGGAACGAACCATGGCCACCGTGGAGCGCAGCAAGGCCTCGCATCCCCGATTGCCCAGGCTGTGGTGACCCGTGATCAGAATATTCAAGTGTGACTCCCCAAACCATGCATGACCTCGTCCAGCGGCCGTCGCGGACTGTGTGCCACGGTGAATTCATCAGGCAATGCCCCGATGGCAATGAGCATCACCACCGTCTCGTGCAAAGGAATGCCCACGCTGCGCTTAAAGCGGCGGTCGGTGCTGGGCTGAACGCACCAGTTCAGACAACAGGTTCCCAAGCCTTCATGCTGCAGGGCATAGAGCAGCGTCATGGCAAACAGCCCACCGTCGACCCATGCTTGATGCCGCTCCGCCACCGTGTTGAAGGCCGAGGTGTCCACCGTCACCACCGCCACAGCCGCGGCCTGTTCACCAAAGCCCTGATGACCGTCCTGCAAGGCCAGAACCCTGCGCCTTTGCTCGACTTCCGTGGCGATCCACACCCGGCCACCCGAGCGGTTGCAAGCCGAGGGTGACAGGGCTGCCAATTCACAGGCCCGCTTCAGGCTTTCAATGCAAACCGGGCCGGGTGCAAACTGCCTGACACTGCGGCGCACCCGCACCAGTTCGGGGAACGCCCCGCTGGCCGCCTCTTGCACCTCACGCGCGCGCATTGCCACGCCCAGCTCGCTGGCCGGCACGCCAGCTTCGTGGCGGGCGCGGCGGGCCAGGGCTGCGCGGCCCGATTGCCAGACCCAGTCCGCACCGCTGTGCCGCAGGTGCCCTTGCAGCTGGCGGCTGAGCAGCTGGGCGGCCTGCAGGCCGTGGCCCGGCTGGGCATCGGGCAATGACAAGCCCTTGTCCACGCGGTGTGCGGTCTTCAGGACATGCCCCGCCAGGACACCGGGCTGGTGCTCCTGCAGCAAGCCACTGGACCGCGCAAAGGTGATGGCGTCATCGACGTGAACCCGCAAGTTCAGCCAAAAGCGCTTGAGGTTCCTGGCCATCTTATGAAGCGACTGCAAGGGCTTCATGCGAAGGGGCCCCGCATCCAGCGCCGCTGTGCCGCTTGCAGCCCTGCAGGAAGGCATTGGTGCACCGCTTGCGACTCCGGTGCGGTCCAGACCGAGGGATACCTCGCCAAGACCGCCACCGACAGGAGCGCCATGGTCAGGGGCACCCCCAAGCGCCACAGCGGCGCTTGTTCATCCAAGGCATCCAGCACCAGGCTGCCCATGGCGGCGGCCAGCAAAGCCGCCAGCGGAACCGCCAGACGGGCTGTGCGAACTTGTAAACCTGTGACCCGCGCGGTCCAGCCCAGGCTGGCGGTGCAGACCCAAATCAACTCCGCCATCAGCATCACCAGCGGCAGACTCAACAACCCCAGGTGAGGCCACATCAAGCCCAAGCTGGGCAGCGCCAAAGACGCCGCCGCCAAACTGGCCCATACACCCCCTCGGGGTCTTTGCTGCACATAGGACCACAGCGATATCAGCAGGTGGCGGTTTTGGATGGGCGCCAGCAACGCAGTGGCCATCAAGACCGCGCCAAGCAGCGGAAAGGAAGGGTGCAGCTGGCCGATCTCTTGCGCCTTGCTGAACATCTGCGCCCCACCGGCCCATCGATACCAATGGGTGGGCTCTGCGCACCAAGCGGCCACCACCGGCCACAGCATCAGCAAGCTCACACGATGAACGGCAGCCGCCAAGTCCAGGGCCATTCCTGAGTCCGGCTGTCCCGCATGCAAGCGCAGCATGGCCGCCCTCAGCCAGCCCGTCAGCCACACGAGTGGCGTGGCCTGTCGCAAAGACTCCACCATGGAATGCGCCACCGCGTGGACGGCCACGGGCAAAGGCCCCGCCCATGCGTGCAAGATCAGGCGCAGCACATGCAAGCTCCACAACAGCCCCAGGCATTGAATCCACCAAAACTCCAGAGCGGTGCGCCACGCTTGGAGCCAGGTGCTCGATGGTTCACGGCGAAGGGCCTCTTCGGCACGGCCGGTGCCGACCGCTCGCAACGCGGTGGCCACCAAGCCCACGGTCACCACGACACACGCAATGGCCAGCTCCAACCTCACCAGCCATTCAAACGGCGCGGCTGCGTCGGTACCCACGGGTGTCTGTGTCGTCAGTGCGGCCAGGCGCATCGTGTGGGCAGCCACCGCCAACCCCTGTACCCAGGTCTGCATCAGCAGCGCGGCCTGCACCTCCTCCAAGCTCCTGGCCAATACGGTCAGGATCAGCAGCGCCAAGGCCAAGGGCGACTGCAGCACGCCGGACAAGGCCGACCAAATGGGCCCAGAGGACCCCGCCGCCCAGGCCAGACCACCCAGAAACACGCCGGCCAAGACGGTCCGACCCAGCAGCACTTGGGCCACCCGAGCGAACGCCTCACCCGGCCCGGTGGCGTGGGCCAGCCAAACGGGCAGGTGGCGCTGCGCCACCGTCGACAGGCCCAGGGCGCTGACCAGGGACACGATTTCCGCGGTGGCCACCAGGCTGAGGTATTGGCCATAGGCTTCTGGAGACACCCGCCGCCAAATCAACAGCAGCACCGTCAGCCCCAGCACCACCGTCAAGGCTTTGCCGATCAACAGGCGCACGAACGCGCGTTGCACCTGGGCCATCATGGCGCTGTCCGCCCTGCGCCCATCGGCCCACGGTCCAGCCGATGGCCAGCCTCAGCCAAGACACGATGGTCGATGTGCAGCAGACGATCGGGCAGTGGGCGCAGCACCCCGATCACCAGACCCAGCAGCATCAAGTGCCAGTCCATCCAGGACGTCAGCGCGTGCGGCAGGTTGCGCTTGATCCCCAAGTCGATCAGGGCCAAGCCCACCACTCCAGCGCCAAGCCAAACCATCGGGGATGGCCCAGGCGCCGTATAGGCCACCACAGCCGATGCGGCCAAGGCCATCCACACCAAGGCCAACAACAGCGGATGGGCCATCAGGCGCCAAACCCGCCAGCCGTTGGACTTGAAGCCGTGCAACTTGAGCAGCCGGCCCGCGGCTTCGAACCGGCCGGCCTTCCAGCGGGCCGCCAAGACCTTCCAGGCCGGCAGTGGGTGTCCATGGTGCACCATCGACACCTCACGGAGCCTTTGAACGGACCAGCCCTGGCGCTCCAGGCGCAGGCCCAGATCGGCCTCTTCAAAGGCGGCCAGGCGCGTGTCCCCCGCAAAGCCACCGGCAGCCAGCACCGCCGCTCGCCGGTAAAGGCCGCCGCCATTGAGCCAAGGCTGCGCGCCCGTTGCCCGGTTCAAACCCTTGATGACACGAATTCGATCGGTGCCGTTGCGCAGGCTGGCCTCGGACACCAGCCCCGCAACGCCTGCGCAACGGGGATGCTGATCCAGGTACCGCATCGCGTGCCGAATGAATCCCGGCTGCACCACCATGTCGCCGTCCATCAGCAGCACACGCTCTCC
>RFPX01000055.1 GCA_009925955.1 Betaproteobacteria bacterium | reverse complement strand
TGCTCGCCGAATTGCCCGAGCAGCAATTCAACACCTGGATTCGCCCCCTGGACCCCCCGGCGGTTGCCGCCCTGGAGGGTGTGCCCAGCGGCACCCAATGGGTGGCTCGCCTGGAGATGCCCAACCGCTTCAAGCTGGATTGGGTGCGGTCCCAGTACGGCGCGCTGCTGCAGCACATCATGAACGAGGTGGCCCAAGGCCCGGTTCGGTTGGACCTGGCCCTGGCGCCACAGCGCAGCCCTGGGGCTGCAGGCCCCAGGCCTGGAAACACGGGTGCTGCCCGCCCCCTGGGCGCTGTCCTGGACCAGGCACTGGCCTTGCCCGGCAACCCCAGCCAGGCTGCCGGCGCAGCCCCATCGCAAGCTCCTTCAGGCTTCGCCTCGGCGGCGGTGCACCCTGCGCCGGGGGCGGGTAACCGCCTGAACCCGGCGCTCACCTTTGAATCCTTGGTGGCCGGCCGTGCCAACCAAATGGCCCGCACAGCAGCGCTGCACGTGGCCGGTGCACCCGGCCACATGTACAACCCCCTGTTCATCTACGGTGGGGTGGGGCTGGGCAAGACCCACCTGATCCATGCCGTGGGCAACGCGCTGCTCAAGGACAAGCCCGGCGCGCGCATCCTGTACCTGCACGCCGAGCAGTTCATCTCCGATGTGGTGAAAAACTACCAACGCAAGACCTTCGACGAACTCAAGGCCAAGTACCACCAGTTGGACCTGCTGCTCATCGACGATGTGCAGTTCTTTGCCGGCAAAGAGCGCACGCAAGAGGAGTTCTTCAACGCCTTTGAGGCGCTGTTGGCCAAGAAGGCCCACATCATCATGACCAGCGACACCTACCCCAAGGGGTTGGTGGACATCGACCAGCGGCTGACCAGCCGCTTTGATGCAGGGTTGACCGTGGCCATCGAGCCGCCGGAGCTGGAGATGCGGGTGGCCATCCTGATCCGCAAAGCCGAGAGCGAAGGCGCCGCCATCCCCGAGGATGTGGCCTTCTTCGTGGCCAAAAACGTGCGGGCCAATGTGCGCGAGCTCGAGGGCGCCCTGCGCAAAGTTCTGGCCTATGCGCGGTTCACCCACAAGGAGATCACGATCAACCTGGCGCGAGAGGCCCTCAAAGACTTGCTGAGCCTGCAAAACCGCCAGATTTCCATCGAAAACATTCAAAAGACGGTCGCCGATTTCTACAAGATCAAGGTGGCCGACATGTATTCCAAGAAGCGGCCTCACTCGATCGCACGGCCGCGCCAGATTGCGATGTACCTGGCCAAGGAAATGACCCAGAAGAGCCTGCCGGAGATTGGCGACAGCTTTGGCGGCCGTGACCACACCACGGTGCTGCACGCGGTGCGCAAGGTGGGCGGCGAGCGCCAAAAAGACACCGAACTCAACCAGCAGCTGCACGTGTTGGAGCAAACCCTCAAAGGCTGATGCAGCCCAACAAGTCTGGGGATAAATCCGGTATGGACGCCGAACAAGTGCCCACTTGCCCACAGGCCCACGGGACGGCGGGAAGTTGTTGTGTGGCACTCCCGCGGCCATACCGGCTCCGTACCCAGGGTTGTGGAGGGCCCAAGTCCTTGAACAATCAGGTGAAAATACGGTTTTCCACAGCAGGTGGAAGCCTCTATCCAGTTCTACCAATCTGAAAGATTGAAAACATGATGGTCGTGAAGGCGGCACAAGAACAGATCCTCAACGCCCTTCAGGCGGTGGCCGGCATCGTGGAGAGGCGTCACACGCTGCCCATCCTGGCCAACGTGCTGATCCGCAAGACCGGCAGCGAAGTGGAGTTCACGACATCGGACCTGGAGATCCAGGTGCGCACGCGTGCGGCTTTGGGTGGGGACGAGGCCACGTATGCCACCACGGTGGGCACGCGCAAGCTCATCGACATCCTGCGCAGCCTGCCGGCCGACCAGGTGGTGAGCCTGTCCACGGCCCAGAACCGCTTGACCCTGCAAGGCGGCAAAAGCCGCTTCACGCTGCAAACCCTGCCGGCCGACGACTTCCCCCTGGTCAACGAAGCCGTGGACTTCGGGCCCGCCTTCTCCGTGCCCCAGGCCACACTCAAGGCCTTGATCGGCCAGGTGCACTTCGCCATGGCGGTGCACGACATCCGCTACTACCTCAACGGCATCTTGTTTGTGGCCGAAGGCAAGACGCTGACCTTGGTGGCCACCGATGGCCACCGTTTGGCCTTGGCCCAAGCGCAACTGGAGCATGAGATGCCCAAGCAAGAGGTGATCTTGCCACGCAAGACGGTGCTGGAACTCATGCGCTTGCTGCGCGATACCAAGTCCGAAGGCGAAGAACACGCACCCATTGAAATGCGCTTTGCGCCCAACCAGGCCAAGTTCAGCTTCTCGGGTTTGGAGTTTGTGACCAAGTTGGTCGAGGGCAAGTTCCCCGACTACAACCGCGTCATCCCCAAGAACCACAAGAACAAGATCACCTTGGGGCGCACCACCCTGCTGGCTTCCTTGCAGCGCGCGGCCATTCTCACCAGCGACAAGTTCAAGGGCGTGCGTTTGAACGTGGAAGCTGGCCTGATGAAGATTGCATCCAGCAACGCCGAACAGGAAGAGGCCAGCGAGGAAATCGAGATCGACTACGCCGGGGATGCCATCGACATTGGCTTCAACGTGAACTACCTGATGGACGCCTTGGCCAACATGACGCAGGACATGGTGACGGTGGAGTTGCAGGATTCCAATTCGAGTGCGCTGTTGACGATACCGCAGCAGGCCGGCTTCAAGTACGTGGTCATGCCCATGCGCATTTAGGAGGCCGCTTGCTCACGCGCCAGCCAGGCGTGGGTGCCCGCTGCAGGACCTCATCCCGGCGGGCTTTTCCCTTTCTTGAAGGGGTGTGGCTTTCAAACGGTCCCCCCTTCTTCCGGTACCCGATAGGGCCCTGTGCCCTGTATCCCTGATCCCCAGACCCCACTATGTCCGAACACAACCCCGCGCCTGAAGAGAACACCAACCCGGCGAGCGCAGGCGCGCCGGCCGACAGCGGCTATGGCGAAGGCAGCATCCAGATCTTGGAAGGCCTGGAAGCGGTGCGCAAGCGCCCGGGCATGTACATCGGCGACACGAGCGATGGCACGGGCTTGCACCACCTGGTGTTTGAGGTGGTGGACAACTCCATCGACGAGGCCCTGGCTGGGCACTGTGACGACATCACCGTCACCATCCACACCGACAACTCCATCAGCGTCATCGACAACGGGCGGGGCATCCCCACCGGTGTGAAGATGGACGATAAGCACGAGCCCAAGCGCTCGGCGGCCGAGATTGCGCTGACCGAACTGCACGCCGGCGGCAAGTTCAACCAAAACAGCTACAAGGTTTCGGGCGGCTTGCACGGGGTGGGTGTGTCGTGCGTGAACGCCTTGAGCAAGTGGCTGCGCTTGACGGTGCGGCGCGAGGGCAAGGTCCACCACATCGAGTTCCGCAAGGGCGTGCCACAAGACCGTGTGCTGGAAATGCGCGAGGGCTTCGAGGTCAGCCCGATGAAGATCATCGGCGACACCGACAAGCGCGGCACCGAGGTTCACTTCCTGCCCGACACCGACATCTTTCAGCAAAACAGCGAGTTCCACTACGACATCCTGGCCAAGCGGCTGCGCGAACTGTCCTTCCTGAACAACGGGGTGAAGATCCGCCTGGTCGATGAGCGGCACAACAAGGAAGACCTGTTTGCCTATGCCGGTGGTGTGAAGGGCTTTGTGGAATTCATCAACCAGGGCAAGACGGCGCTGCACGGCAACATCTTCCATGCGATGGGCGACAAGGTGTCGGAGCAAGGCACCAACATTGGTGTGGAAGTGGCCATGCAGTGGAACAACGGCTACAACGAATCGGTGCTGTGTTTCACCAACAACATTCCGCAGCGCGACGGGGGCACCCACCTCACCGGCTTGCGCGCGGCCATGACGCGGGTGATCAACAAGTACATCGAAGACAACGAACTGGCCAAGAAGGCCAAGGTGGAAATCAGCGGCGACGACATGCGCGAAGGCTTGGCCTGCGTGGTCAGTGTGAAGGTGCCTGAGCCGAAGTTTTCCAGCCAGACCAAGGACAAGCTGGTGAGCTCGGAGGTGCGCGCGCCGGTGGAAGACATCGTGGGCCGCCTCTTGACGGATTGGCTCTTGGAGAACCCCAACGACGCCAAGCAGGTGTGCAGCAAGATCGTGGAGGCCGCGCGCGCCCGCGAGGCCGCCCGCAAGGCCCGCGAAGCCACCCGCAAAACCGTCATGGGCGGCATGGGGCTGCCCGGCAAGCTGGCCGACTGCCAGGAAAAAGACCCGGCACTGTGCGAGATCTACATCGTGGAGGGCGACTCGGCCGGTGGCTCGGCCAAGCAAGGGCGCGACCGGAAGTTCCAGGCCATCCTGCCCCTGCGCGGCAAGATCTTGAACGTGGAGAAGGCGCGCTTTGACAAGTTGCTCAGCAGCGACTCCATCCTCACCCTGATCACCGCGCTGGGCACGGGCATCGGCTCTGAAGAGTTCGATGTGGACAAGCTGCGCTACCACCGCGTGATCATCATGACCGACGCAGACGTGGACGGCGCGCACATCCGCACCCTGCTCCTGACCTTCTTCTACCGGCAAATGCCCGCCCTGGTGGAGCGCGGCCACATCTACATCGCTCAGCCGCCGCTGTACAAGGTCAAGCACGGCAAGCACGAGCAGTACCTCAAGGACGGGCACGAGCTGGACGCCTTCTTGCTGAAGGTGGCCATCGACGGTGCGCGCGTGGAGCCCGGTGCGGGGCGCGCGGCCATCAGTGGAGAGGCGCTGGCGGAGATGGCGCGCCAGTACGTGGAAGCCACCAACGTGATCGACCGCTTGTCGGCCTGGATGGACGTAGAGGCCCTGCGCGCCATCAGCGATGGCCTGACCCTGAACCTGGACACGGCCGAAGCCGCCACAGCATCGGCCGCAGCCCTGCAAGCGGCCCTGCACGACGCGGTGGTGGAAAGCGCCTACGACGCCCGTACCGACAAGCATGTGCTGCGCATCGGCCGGCGCTTCCACGGCAACCTCAAGACCAGCGTGATCACCGCCGACTTCGTGCACGGGGCCGACTATGAGGTGCTCAGCCGCGCCGGTGTGACCTTCAAGGGCCTGCTGACCGAAGAGGCCGTGGTCAAGCGCGGTGAGGGCGAGAAGCAAAAGGAACACAAGGTGGCCGACTTCCGCGCTGCCATGGCCTGGCTGATGCTGCAGGCCGAAGGTGCGGTGGGCCGCCAGCGCTACAAGGGCTTGGGCGAGATGAACCCCGAGCAGTTGTGGGAGACCACCATGGACCCGAATGTGCGGCGCTTGTTGCGGGTGCAGATCGAAGACGCGATCGAGGCCGACCGGGTGTTCACCATGCTCATGGGCGATGAAGTCGAGCCGCGGCGGGACTTCATCGAGACCAATGCCTTGAGGGCGGCCAACATCGACGTGTAGTCCTGGATGTCCACAGGCCGTTGTTCTCTCGTGGCGAAGAACCGCATATGACGATCAGCGATGAACTCTCCAGGCTGTCCCAGATGCACCAGCAGGGGCTGCTGACCGATGCTGAATTTACGGCCGCCAAGGCGCGTGTGCTGGGGGCGCAGGCGGCGGGTTGGGCGCCACCCACAGGCAGCCAACTGCGCCGCAGTTCGGCCGACCGCTGGGTCGGCGGCGTGTGTGGCGGGCTGGCACGCGCCACTGGGGTGGAAGCCTGGATCTGGCGTCTGGCGGTGGTGATCTTTGCCCTGTTTGGCGGCTCGGGTGTGCTGGCCTATGGGCTGCTGTGGATCTTCATGCCGCGGGAGCCCTCGGTTTAATCGACCGCCTTGATCAGGGCGAGCACCTCCCGAAACCGCGGGTGCTCACAGTGATGCAGCCATTCGAAGGCCGCCATCTCGTGGTTGACGATCGTCGCACCGGCTTGTGACAGGCGCGCCATGGCGGCCGCATGGTCCGCTTGCCGCCGTGAGCCGCAGGCATTGCCCACCACCCACACGCGAAGTCCGGCACGCAGGAGCCCCATCGAGGTCTGCAGCAGGCACACATGGGCCTCGCATCCCGCCACCACCACCTGTTCCAGCAAGGGGCGGGCCTGGCGCAAGGCTTCCACCAGCCCGTCTTGACAGGCATCGAAGTGGGTCTTGGAAAGGGTCGTGCCGCACAGCGCCCGGATGTCGGGCCCATTGGGGCCGAGTCGGCTCGGGTTCTGTTCGGTGCCGAGCACGGGGATGTCCAGTGCCTGTGCCGTGCGCGCCAGGAACACGCCGCGCCGCACGGCCGCCTCACCCTCGTGGATCATCGGCATCAGCCGTTCCTGGTAATCCACCAGCACCAGCGCGCTGCTGCGGGCATTCAGGGTATCCATCCGCTGCTCCGATCGAGAAAATGGGTCAGACTCCATTTTCTGCCCCGATCCACCGACAGGCCCGAAAAAGTGGAGTTCGGCCCCATTTCTGTTGCAAAGGCCAGCCCATGAACAGCCCCACCGACACCGCGCTGGAATACCGCGAGCCGCCTACGCGGGTGAACCTGATGGACGGCACGGCCTACCGCGAATCGCTGCGACGCCTGAAGCCGCGGGTGTTCGTGGACGGGCACGAAGTGGCCAGCGTGGCCGATGAACCGGCGCTGCGGCCGGGGGTCAACGCGCTGGCCTACACCTACGATGCGGCGCTCAAGCCGCAATGGGCGCCGCTGGCCCTGGCCACGCAGACGCACCGCAGCCGGCAGGTCAGCCGCATGCTGCACCTCAATGAGTCCAGCGGCGACCTGCTCAACAAGCTCGAGTATGTGCGACTGCTGTGCCAGGAAACGGGCTGCGCGCAGCGCTATCTGGCGCAGGACGCCCTCAATGGCCTGGCCCAGGCGGTGGCCGCCATAGACGACGCACGCGGCACCCGTGAGCACCGGGATCGCTTCCAGGCCTACCTGGCCCATGTGCAGGACGCCGATCTGTCGCTGGGGGTGGCGATGACGGACGCCAAGGGCGAGCGCAGCCGCAAGCCCCACCAGCAGGCCAACCCCGACACCTATGTGCACACGGTGGAGCGCAATGCCAAGGGCATCGTGATCAGCGGCACCAAGGCCATCGTCACCGGCGCACCGTACATGCATGAACTGCTGGTCATGCCCAGCCGCAACATGGGCCAGGCCGATGCGGCCTTCGCGGTGTGCTGTGCGGTGCCGATCGATGCACCGGGCCTGACCATCGTCTCGCGCCCGGCCGGGCGGCCCGGCGAGAAGGCCGAACATGGCCAGGCGCTGTTCTCCGCCAAGTACGGGCAGGCCACAGCCGTGTGCATCTTCGATCGCGTCTTCGTGCCCTGGGATCGGGTGTTCTATGTCGACGAGTGGGAACACAGCTCGGTGCTGACCTACAGCTATGCGACGCACCACCGCCACACCTGCATCGCCGCGCGGGCGGGGTTTGGCGACCTGCTGATCGGCGCGGGCGCGCTGATGACGGAGGCCAACGGCCTGGATGTGGACCAGACCCCATCGCTGCGTGAGCCCATGGTGGAACTCATCAAGATCACCGAAGGCTTCTATGCCTGCGGTGTGGCGGCCAGCGTGTATGCCACGCGCGATGCGCACAGCGGTGTGTTCATGCCCGATGCGGTGTTCAGCAACATCGGCAAGCTGCTGCTGGCCACTCAGATCTACGACATGCACCGCCTGGCGCATGAGGTCTCGGGCGGATTGATCGTCACCCTGCCCGGGCCGGATGAGGACCACAACCCGGCCACGGCGGCGAAGTTGTCCGAGGTGCTGCAGGCCAGCCCGAATGTGCCCTACGACAAGCGCATCCAGGCCGCGCGCTTCATCGAAGACCTGACCGCGTCCTACCAGGGAGGCTGGTATTCGGTGATCAGCCTGCACGGCGGTGGGTCACCGGCGGCCATGAAGCAGGAGATCTGGCGCAACTATCCGGTGGGCAACAAGGTGGAGCTGGTGGAGCGACTGCTGGAGCGGGGCGTGGTGCACGACGCCGAGCGCGCGATCACCCGGAACCGCCAACC
>RFPX01000054.1 GCA_009925955.1 Betaproteobacteria bacterium | reverse complement strand
ATTGGCGCGAGGGTTGTTGTCAACGGGGGGCATGCGTTCCCATCCGAATCGGGGCTACAAGCCTGTCGGCTCAGAATGTACGGCGGTTCACTGCAGCCAGGGGGAAGTTAATCTCGCCCAGCAGTTCGGCCGTGAAGGCCAGAAGGTCGTCGGGCTTGATGCCCCTAGCCGCCAACGCTTCGGCATTTCCGGCGCCATACCGGCCTGAGCTGTTGTTGACGGTCCAACCGCCACGCTGCTCATTGAAGATCAGTTCACCACCGAAGATGGCCTTGCCACCGTAGGAGTGGGTGAGCGTGGGATGCCCCATGCCGGCACTGCGCACGCCCGTGCCTTTGGCGAAACGTTGAGACGAGCCATCGGCCTGGTCCTCGAAGCCCAGCACCACCACCGGCTTGCCTTCGTTGTTCAGTGTGACGGCGTAGTTGTAGAACTTGCCTTTGTCCAGCGTGTTGGCCAAGGCCTGGCCATCGACCGCGGATCCTGGGGTCACCATGCTGGTGTCCCACAAAAAGCGGTTGTCTTGGCCAACCTCATGGTCCTTGATCAACAAGGGGTCGGTCAGCAGGTCCTTGACATGCGGCCGTACCTTGCTGGCATCACCGATCTGCCCAGGCGGAAAGTACTCACCCGCATCCTTGAGGAAGTTCGCCGTATCCAGCCAGTTCTTTTTCTGGTCGAGATGAACCTCGCCGATGTCGGCTCGCTTGAAACCCACCGCCTTGGGATCGATGTCCCGCACGGTGATACCGGTCTTGTCGCCGATCAGCGCCAGGATCATGGCGCTGCTGGGCATTTCGCCCAACTGGGCCGACCGCTCGAACAAAGCCGTGATCTTGACCCCCGCCTGCTTTGCCGGCTCACGGGTGCTCTTTCGTTCAATGGCCTCCAGCAGCTTCTGGCCGACAGCCAGCGTGGTACGAGCGTTTTCATTCTTGGCCCACTCCTGGCCGTGCAGCTTGGTGTTGAAGGAGCGCACCAGCCGCGTACCCCAACTGGCCTCCTTGACGGTGCCATCTTTGCTGACTTCCAGCGACTTTCCTGCGGCCTGCGCGCGGGCGATGGCGTTGAAGACGTCAACATGGGACTGCGGTTCAATCTTGGGCATTCGGTCCTCTGCGGTCAGAAAAAAGTCGCGGCAGCTTGAGTATGCTGCCGCGACCGCCGCAATGCCCAGAGTTAATCGGGCCTCAACCCATGTGCAGGCCACCGTTGCAGGAAAAGTCGGCACCCGTGGTGAACCCGGAGTCTTCGCCCGCCAGCCAGCCCACGATGGAGCCAATTTCCTCTGGCGTGCCCAGGCGCTTGACCGGGATCGTGCCCACGATTTTCTCCAGCACCTCGGGCTTGATGGCCCGAACCATGTCGGTGCCGATGTAGCCAGGGCTCACGGTGTTGACGGTCACACCCTTGCTGGCCATCTCTTGTGCCAGGGCCATGGTGAAGCCGTGCATTCCGGCCTTGGCAGCCGAGTAGTTGGTCTGACCCGCCTGGCCCTTCTCACCGTTGACCGAAGAAATCTGGATGATGCGGCCCCAGCCCCGCTCCACCATGTCCGGCACCACCTGCTTGGTGACGTTGAACATGGAGTTCAAGTTGGTGTCAATGACCGCGTCCCAGTCCTCGCGGGTCATCTTCAGGAACATGCGGTCGCGGGTGATGCCCGCGTTGTTCACCAGCACATCGATGGGGCCGTGCTCGGCCTTGGCCTTTTGAAAGGCTTCGGTGGTGGAGTCCCAATCCGAGACATTGCCCACCGAAGCGTAGAAGGTGTAGCCCAGGGCCTTTTGCTCGGCCAGCCACTTGGCGTGGTCGCGTGTGGGGCCGCATCCGGCGATGACCTTGAAGCCGTCCTTGTGCAGGCGTTGGCAGATGGCGGTACCGATGCCACCCATGCCGCCGGTGACGTATGCAACTTTTTGACTCATGCTTGTCTCCTACCTCTCCAAAATGAGGACTCGCCTCGGTTTCAAATCTCGTTTGTCGCGCAGGGCCAGCCCCAGGAACGGGGCCCGTACCGCAGTTCTTGTGTTCCTCAGGGGCTCTCAGCGCTCCACGGCCAGCGACACGCCCATGCCGCCGCCAATGCACAGCGCAGCCAGGCCCTTCTTGGCGTTGCGGCGCTGCATTTCATGCAGCAACGTGACCAAGATGCGGCAGCCTGACGCACCGATGGGGTGGCCGATGGCAATGGCGCCGCCGTTGACGTTCACCCGAGCCGGGTCGATGTCCAAGGCCTTGTTGACCGCACAGGCCTGAGCGGCGAAGGCTTCGTTGAGCTCGAACAGGTCCACGTCCTGGGCCTTCCAGCCGGCCCTCGCCAGCGCTTTTTGCGAAGCCGGCACCGGGCCCATGCCCATGGTGGCCGGATCCAGCCCGCTGGTGCCGAAGGCCGCAATGCGGGCCAAAGGCTTGAGGCCCAGTGCGGCGGCCCTGGATGCCTTCATCACCATGACCGCGGCGGCACCGTCATTGATGCCCGAGGCATTGCCGGCGGTGACGCTGCCGGCCTTGTCGAATGCCGGGCGCAGGCCGGCCAGGGCTTCGGCGTTGGTCTTCTTGTTGATGAACTCGTCGCTGTTGAAGACGATCGGGTCACCCTTGCGCTGGGCAATGCTCACACCGACGATCTCATCCACGAACTTGCCCGCATCCTGCGCGGCAGCCGCCTTCTGCTGCGAGCCCAACGCCAGGGCATCCTGCATGTCACGGGTGATGCCGTGGGCCTTGGCCACGTTCTCAGCCGTGATGCCCATGTGGTACTGGTTGTAGACGTCCCACAGGCCGTCCACGATCATGGAGTCCACCATCTTCCAGTCGCCCATGCGCTGGCCGTCGCGGCTGCCCAGCACCACGTGCGGGCTGGCGCTCATGTTTTCCTGCCCCCCGGCGATCACGATTTCGCTGTCACCCCAGGCCACGGCCTGCGCCGCCAACATCACGGCCTTCAGGCCAGACCCACACACCGCGTTGATGGTCAAAGCGGGGGTTTCCTTGGCCAGGCCCGCCTTCATCATGGCCTGTCGCGCCGGGTTCTGTCCGGCACCGGCCGCCAGCACCTGGCCCATGATCACCTCGCCCACCTGGTCGGCACCCAGCCCGGTGCGGCGCAGCAACTCGGCTATGACCACGCTGCCCAGCTCGGTGGCGGCGGTCTTGGCCAGCGTGCCGCCGAACTTGCCCACGGCGGTGCGGGTGGCGGCAACGATGACGATGTCTTCGCTCATGAAAGTCTCCTGCAGGTTCAATACGAAAGGTTCAAAACGGGACTCAGTGGCCGTGTACGCACACGCGCTTAGGCCTTTTGCTTGACATAGCGGCCCGGTGCGGCCTCGATGGGCCTGTGTTGACGGTTGCCCGGCGCTTTGGGTGCTGCCACCCTCTTGCCCGCATGCGCGGCCAACCAAGCCGCCCAGTCGGGCCACCAGGAACCGGGCTTCTCGGTGGCCGTCTCCAGCCAGTCATGGGCCGATTCAAGCAGACGATCCTGGGTCCAGTAATGGCGTTTGCCCTTGGCCGGGGGATTGATCACGCCAGCGATGTGGCCTGAAGCCCCCATGACAAATCGCTTCTTGCCCTTGATGATCTGGGTGCTGCGGTAGGCCGCTTCCCAGGGCACGATGTGGTCTTCACGGGAGGCGTACAGGTAGAACGGCGCCTTGATGGCCCCCACATCCACCGCTTCACCACAGGTACTCAAGCGACCGGGGATGCGCAGTTCGTTCTGCAGGTACAGGTGGCGCAGGTACCAGCAGTACATGGGACCCGGCAAATTGGTGCTGTCGGAGTTCCAGTACAGGAGGTCAAACGGCGGTGGCGTCTCACCCTTGAGATAGTTGCCCACCACGTAGTTCCAGACCAAGTCGTTCGGTCGCAGGAAGCTGAAGGTGGCCGCCAGTTCACCCCCCTTGAGCAGGCCAGGGCCGCTGGGCGCGTCGGCACCGATGGTCATCTCCCGCATCTGAACGGCAGGCTCATCCACAAAGATGTCCAGGATGCCGGTATCGCTGAAGTCCAACAGGGTGGTGAGCAAGGTGACGCTGGAGGCCGGTTGTTGCCCGCGCGCGGCCAGCACCGCCAAAGCCGTGGTGAGGATGGTGCCCCCCACGCAAAAGCCCAACATGTTGAATTGTTTGTGGCCGGTGATCGCCTGCACCACCTCGATGGCCTGGATGGGCCCTTCGGCGATGTAGTCGTCCCAACTCTTGGCCGCCAGGCTTTCGTCGGGGTTGCGCCAACTCACCACGAACAGGCGATGGCCTTGCTCCAGGGTGTAGCGGATCAAGGAGTTGTCCGGCTGCAGGTCCAGGATGTAGTACTTGTTGATGCAGGGCGGCACAAAGAGGATGGGCCGCTCATGGACCTGCGCAGTCAAGGGCTTGTATTCGATGAGCTGCATCAGCTCGTTTTCGAAGACCACGGTGCCTTCGGTGGTGGCCACATTGCGCCCCACCTCAAACACGGTTTCATCCGTCTGGCTCATGTGCCCCTGGCGGATGTCGGCCAACAACTGCTCCACGCCCTTGGCAATGCTCTGCCCCTGCGACTCCAGCGCCTTTTGCTGGGCCTCGGGGTTCAAGGCCAGGAAGTTGGAGGGGCTGGCCGCGTCGATCCACTGCTGCACGGCGAAGCGCACCCGCGCCTTGGTCTTGGCGTCCCCCTGTACCGCCTCAGCCATTTCCATCAGGGTGCGGGCGTTGAGCAGGTAGGCCCGGGCGGTGAAGGCCGCCATCGGGTTCTGCGTCCAGGCCTGCGCCGCGAAGCGCCGGTCTTTGATGGGCGCAGGCTGCTCAGCGGCGCCCAGGGCCTGGTTCCACAGTTGCGTCATCTCCTGCAGGTAGCTCTGCTGCAAGCGAGACAGGTCTTGTGGGGGCAGGCTCATCCCGGCCATGGCCTTGAAGGCGTCGCCCACGGCTTGGCCCAAGGCCTGGGCGTTTTCACCCAGGGAACCAAGCGGGGGTTGGGGTTGGGGCTTGCGTTTGGCCATCGTGGTCTCCTGCTGCTATCCGGGCCTCAATGCCCTCACTCTAGGGCGGCAATCTTTCCTGGTCATGACAACATACGGCCGGCGGTCTGCACAATGCCACTGGCAGCGTTCGGGTGGGCGCCTGCCCTGAACCGGAGCCTCTTGCATGTACCTGGTGGCCATAGCCTGGATGTATGTGGTGCTGATGATGAGCATCGTGGAGGCGCTGTCGCCCCAAGGAACGGTGCTGGGTGCCCTGTTCACCTTTGCCCTGTACGGGGCGCTGCCGCTGGGCATCGTGATGTACATCCTGGGCACCCCCATGCGGCGACGGACCCGCATCGCAGCATCGGCGTCAGCCATGGCGCCAGATGCTGGCGGCCATCCGGCCGGTCAGCCCATCGCGCCGGAACGAAAAGAACCGTGAGGGTTCGCTGACGGTGCACAGGCCGCTGCTGCAGATGCGGTGCAGGCCGGCCGCGCGCAGGCGCAACCCGGCCAAGGCAGCCAAGTCCGCCCGCCAGCGGGGTGTGCCGTCTGGGCGGGGCGCGTAGCGAAAGGCGGCTGCTGCGTTGCCATCCACGGCGGTGTGCGCTGCAGAGGGTGAATGTCCGAAGGCTTGCAGCACATCGGGCCCCACCTCAAAGGCCTGGGGGCCGATGCACGGGCCCAGCCAAGCCTGCACCTGAGCCGGGCTGCACCCGGCTCGCTCGCACAGCGCCTGCAGCGTGTTTTCAAGGACACCGGCGGCCAGGCCCCTCCAGCCGGCGTGAGCGGCTGCCACCGCACGGCCGGCCACATCGGTCAGCAGCACCGGCAAGCAGTCGGCCACCAACACCGTGCAGGCCAGCCCCACCCGGGTGGTCACGGCCGCATCGGCGGTGGTGGGGCATTGCACGGGGCTGGCGTACTCATCCAGGTTCAGCACCTGTGCGCCATGCACCTGGCGAAGAAATACCGGTTGTGCACCCAGCGCCGCCCCATAGCGGCGGATGTTTTCGCCCACCGCCTGTGGGTCATCCGCCGGCGCGCCCGGGGACTCCAGGGCCGGCGGGCGCAGGTTCAGGCTGTCGTAGGGCGCGGCGCTCACACCTCCGATGCGGGTGGCCATGGCCGCCCCCACACCCGTGGGCAGCGGCCAGTCGGGGATGAGCAGGGGCACCGCACTCATGGGGCTGGCCGGTTACTCGGCGTCGGGACAGGCCGAAGGTTGGCTCTGGCTGAACGCCGGCAGGCCCATGCACTGCTGGAAGATTCGCATCACCGTGGGCACATGGTCCAGGCGGCACTCAAAGCGCCGGGCATTGAAGATCTGCGGGACCAGGGTGATGTCGGCCAGTGTGGGCGTGTCACCGTGGCAGAACAGGCCCGTGGACGGATGGTCGGCCAGCTGCCGCTCCACCACCGCCAGGCCCGTTTCGACCCAGTGCCGGTACCAGCGGTTCTTGTCGTCCTCGCCCAGGCCGAGGTCGGCCGTCAGGTAGCGCAACACACGCAGGTTGTTGAGTGGGTGGATTTCACAGGCGATGTCGTAGGCCAGCGCCCGTACGCGGGCGCGCCCACGTGCATCCTGCGGCATCAAGGCGGGATCGGGATGTGTTTCCTCAAGGTACTCGATGATGGCCAATGACTGGGTCAGCAGGTGCCCATCGTCTTCTCGCAGCGTGGGCACCAGGCGCGAAGCGGACACCGCCGCGTACGACTCGTTGAGGTGTTCACGCCGCGGCAGGTGGACCGAGGTGTAGCGGTAGTCCAAGCCCTTGAGGGCCAGGGCGATGCGCACGCGGAAAGAGGCGGAGGACCGGAAGTAGTTGAAGAGTTCCATGGGTGTGGGGTCTTGATGGGCTTTAGCCGGACGGCAGCGCACTACACTGGGCGCCATGTTGTTGAGCCACCGCGCCCGCATCCAACATTGCCGAGCCTGCGGTACGGCGGTGAGCTACCGCGTGCCGCCCGACGACAACCGGGAACGGGCCATGTGCGGCGGCTGCGGCCACATCCAGTACGAAAACCCGCTGAACGTGGTGGGCACGGTGCCGGTTTGGCAGGACAAGGTGCTGCTGTGCCGCCGCAACATTGAGCCGCGGCATGGTTTTTGGACCCTGCCGGCAGGATTCTTGGAACTGGGCGAATCGACCGCCGACGGCGCGCGGCGAGAAACCGATGAAGAGGCCGGCGCCCACATCGAACTGGGCCCGCTGTTCTCGCTGCTCAATGTGGTGCAGGTGGGGCAGGTTCATCTGTTCTACCTGGCCACGCTCAAGAGCGACGTGTTCCACCCGGGCCCCGAAACCATCGAGGCCCGGCTGTTTGCCGAACACGAAGTGCCCTGGGAGGAACTGGCCTTCCGCACGGTCAAGGTGACGCTGCGGCACTTCTTCGAATGCCGGCGCAGCGGGCAGTTCGAATTGCACTGCAGCGACATCGGCTGAACCCGATCAACGCTTGGCCGGCGGCAGGTCGGTGCACGAACCGTGCGCCACTTCGGCGGCCATGCCGATGCTTTCACCCAGCGTGGGATGCGGGTGGATGGTCTTGCCGATGTCCACGGCGTCTGCACCCATTTCGATGGCCAGGGCGATCTCACCAATCATGTCGCCGGCATGGGTGCCCACGATGCCGCCGCCCAGAATGCGCCCGTGGCCATGGGCTTCGGGGCTGTCATCGAACAGCAGTTTGGTGAAGCCTTCGTCACGGCCGTTGGCAATCGCCCGACCCGACGCGGTCCAGGGGAACAGGCCCTTCTTGACCTTGATGCCCTGGGCCTTGGCCTGATCCTCGGTGAGGCCCACCCAGGCGACTTCGGGGTCGGTGTAGGCCACGCTGGGAATCACGCGGGCGTTAAACGCCGAACGGGCCAGGTCTTGGTCGCCCTTGAGTTCACCGGCAATCACCTCGGCCGCCACATGCGCCTCGTGCACGGCCTTGTGGGCCAGCATGGGCTGACCCACGATGTCACCAATGGCGAAGATGTGCGCGATATTCGTGCGCATCTGGATGTCCACATCGATGAAGCCGCGGTCGCTCACCGCCACACCGGCCTTGTCGGCGGCGATCTTCTTGCCGTTGGGCGTACGGCCCACGGCTTGCAACACCAGGTCGTAGGTGCCTTCGCT
>RFPX01000053.1 GCA_009925955.1 Betaproteobacteria bacterium | reverse complement strand
GGGTGGACTTGCCCACATTGGGCCGCCCCACCAGGGCGATGACAGGTTTCACGGTGCCTGCCAGACGTACACGCCGCCCTTGCGCGTGACCACCACCATCACCTTGCCGGCCACCCGAGGCGCGGCCGCAATGGCGCCACCATCGGTGCTCAAGCGCAAGAGGGTCTTGCCACTGCTGGGCTCCATGACGTGGACCTGTCCCTGGGCGTCGCCCACAGCCACCCAAGCGCCCCAGGTGGCCACGCCACCGAGTTGCCGGTGCAAAAAGCGCTCGTGGCTCCACAGCAACTCGCCAGATTCGGCACGCCAACCGCTCATGCGGTCACTGCCATCGGCTCCGACGATGACCGACGCATTGCCCCCGACCGCCTGCACCCCGCCCGCGTTGCGGGTCCAGCGCAGCACGCCGCGGTTGATGTCCAGGCAGGCCACCGCCGACTGGAAGGCACGCGCGCACACGGTGTCATTGCCCAAGCGCAGCGCGGGGCCCACCAAATCGGCCAAGCGCTCCACTTCATTGGACCCGCGTGGTGTGGCCATGGGGAAGTCCCAACGCACCGATCCGCGGGTGGGGTCCACGCCCACCAGGCGCGCGCCTTGGCCCACCACCAGGGTGTCGCCGATGGGCATCAGAACGCCGTTCAAGTTCACCGACAGCGGGTCGCTGCTGCGCTGCAGGCGCCACAGGTAGCGCCCGTCCAGGGCGTCATACGCTTCCACGGCGCGGTCCAAACCCAGCACGAAGACGCGCTCACCAGCCACCAGCGGCGCCGTGCTCACGCGGGAAGACAAACGCTTGCGCCAACTCACCTGGCCCTTGGCCATCACCACCAGTTCGTTGTCGGCGGTGACGACCGCGGCACGCTCGCCATCAAAGCCCACACCGGCGGCCAAGCGCGTACCGGCCTTGGCGGTCCACAGCACGGCCGCACGCTCCAAGGCCCGTACGGTCACGGTGCCGTCTGAAGCGGCCGTGGCCAAACGCCCACCGGCCATGCCGGGCTGCATGGGAAATTCGACCCGCCCGTCTGCGGCCGACCACAGGGCCGTCACGGTTGCAGCGGGTGTGAGGGTTTCAAGCGCGGCAGGCTTGGGCTTGTCAGACCACAAAGCGCAGCCCGGCAGGGCCATGAGGCCCACCAAAGCCCATGCGGCGGCGCTGCGCGCCAAGGGTCGGCTGTAGGCCTGGGTCATGCCATCTCCCGCTTCAGTTCGGTGGCCTGCGCGGCCTTGTCGGCCGATGCCTTGCTGCCCGGGCCCGCGTCCTTGGCCGGCGGGGGCACCACGGTTGCCGGGTCGACACCCAAGGCCATCAGCTTGGCCTCCAACAGGCGCCGGTAATCCAGGTCGGCCGGGAACGCCTTGTAGGCAGCCTTGAAGGCCTCACGCGCCTCATCGGCTTTGCCCAGGGCCACCAGCGCGTCGCCGCGCCGGTCTTCGACGAGGGCGTCAAACCCCAAGCCCTTGGCCTTGTCCAAGACCGCCAAGGCTTCTTCGGCCTTGGCTTGGTCGAGCAACACACCCGCCCAGCGCAGCCGGGCCACGGCCTTGAGTCCTTCATCACGGGCGGCATCCGCCGCCCACTGCAAGGGCTCGATCGCCTGCGGGGCCTGCCCCTTGTCGATCAAGGCCTTGGCGGCCACCAGCGCCCCTTGAGCGGCATAAGCCGTCCCGGCGTAGCGGGCCTTGAGGTCAGACCAGGCGGCCTTGACACGCTCGGTCTCGCCTTCCTGCGCCGCACGCTCCAGTTCCGCATGCAGGGCACTGGCCTTTTGGCCCTGGTCGCGTTGCCACCACTGCCATCCGTTGTAGCCGGCAAAGGCCAGCAGCACCAAGGTCAGCGCCCAGGTCAGCAGGTTGCCCCAACGGTTCCAGAACGCCCTGAGTTGGTCCAGCTGTTCCTGCTCTTGCAGATCGAGTTGTGAGGCCATGGGAAATGTGTGGTGGGTGGATCTTGCCTGAAGCGGGGCCAACCGGCCCTGGCCTCAAGCCAACCCTTGATTATCGCTGCCGGGCAGCAGGCTGGCTGCCCAGCTCGCCACGTCGGCCAAGGAATGCCGCTGTTGATGGGCCTGTCCGTCGCGCAGGGGCTTGAGGGTCACCTCGCCGGCGGCCAGTTCATCGCCGCCGAACACGAGGGCAAACCGTGCGCCGCTGGCATCGGCCTTGCGGAACTGGGACTTCATGCTGCCCGGCCCCTGCTCGCCTGCGGCGTGCAGTACGGCGCGCACGCCGGCCTGCCGCAGGGTCTCAAGGGTAACCATGGCCGGCGCCATGGCAGCAGCATCGGGCACGATGGCGTAGACGTCGGGCGGCACGGGTGCCGGGATACGACCCAAAGCCTGCAGGAGCAGCAACAGCCGCTCGATGCCCAAGCCCCAACCCACCGCCGGAGCCGGCTTGCCGCCAAGCTGCTCCATGAGACCGTCGTAGCGCCCGCCCCCGCAGACGGTGCCCTGTGCACCCAGCTGGTCCGTGACCCACTCGAACACGGTGAGGTTGTAGTAATCCATGCCCCGAACCAAGCGGGGGTTGATGCGGTAAGGCACTGCGCAGGCCTCCAAAACCGCGCGCACGGCGTCCAAGTGCGCCTGCGATTCGGGGCCCAGGAAGTCGAGCAGACGGGGCGCCGTTTCGGCCACCGCTTGCACGGCGGGGTGTTTGCTGTCCAACACCCGCAGCGGGTTGGTGTGCAGCCGCCGCAGCGCTTCCTCGTCCAGTGAGGATGCGTGCGCCTCGAAGTGCGCAATGAGGGCCTGGCGGTGCGCGGCGCGCTCCGCGGGCTGGCCCAAACTGTTGAGTTCCAGATGGACATCTCGGCCTTCCTGCAGGCCGAGCTCCTTCCAAAGGGCGCGCACCAACAGGATCACTTCGGCGTCCACATCAGGGCCGGGCCACCCCAGTACCTCAACGCCCACCTGGTGGAACTGGCGGTAGCGGCCCTTTTGCGGCCGCTCGTGGCGGAACATGGGCCCTACGTAGTACAGGCGCTTGCCGCCTTCGTACAGCAGCTTGTGTTCAATCGTGGCGCGCACCACGCCCGCCGTGCCCTCCGGGCGCAGGGTCAACGGGTCTCCGTTGAGCCGGTCGACGAAGGAATACATCTCCTTCTCGACGATGTCGGTCACCTCGCCCAGTCCGCGCACGAACAGGGCCGTGGGCTCCACGATGGGCGTGCGCAGACCCTGATAGCCCCAACGCTGCATCACCGAGCGCACGCGCTCCTCGAGCCAGTCCCACTGTGCACTGTCGGGCGGCAGGAGATCGTTCATCCCCTTGACGCCGGCAATTCGCTCAACCATATCGGCGCTCGATGTACTGTTCTACGATGTGTTGGAACTCCTGCACGATGCCGTCGCCGCGCAGGGTCATGGCCTTCTGGCCGTCGATGAACACCGGCGCGGCGGGCGCCTCGCCGGTGCCCGGCAGGCTGATGCCGATGTCGGCATGCTTGCTCTCACCTGGGCCGTTCACGATGCAGCCCATCACGGCCACCTTCATGCCTTCCACACCAGGGAAACGGTCACGCCACACGGGCATCTGCGCGCGCAAGTAGTCATCGATCTGCTTGGCCAATTCCTGGAAGGTGGTGCTGGTGGTGCGGCCGCACCCTGGGCAGGCGGTGACACTGGGGTTGAATTGCCGCAAACCGAGGGCCTGCAGGATCTCCAGGGCCACCACCACCTCCTGCGTGCGCGACTCGCCCGGCTGGGGTGTGAGGCTCACCCGGATGGTGTCGCCGATACCTTCCTGCAGCAGCACACTCAGCGCCGCCGCCGAGGCCACCGTGCCCCGCGTGCCCATGCCCGCTTCGGTCAAGCCCAGGTGCAGGGCGTAGTCGCAACGATCGGCCAGCGCGCGGTACACGCTGATCAGGTCTTGCACGCCGCTGACCTTGCAGCTGATGATGATCTGGTTGGGGTCCAGGCCGATGTCTCGTGCCAAATCGGCCGACTGCAGGGCCGATCTCACCAGCGCGTCGTACATCACCTGCCGCGCATCCCAGGGCTGCGCCCGGCGGGCGTTGTCGTCCATCAACTCGGCCAGCAACTCCTGGTCCAAGCTGCCCCAGTTCACCCCGATGCGCACCGGCTTGTGGCCATGGCGGATGGCCGCTTCGACCATCATGGCGAACTGTTTGTCCTTTTTCTCCCCTTTGCCCACATTGCCAGGGTTGATGCGGTACTTGCTCAGGGCCTGTGCGCATTCTGGGAAATCGGTGAGCAGGCGGTGGCCGTTGTAGTGGAAATCGCCCACCAGTGGCACCAGGATGCCCATCTTGTCGAGCTGTTCGCGGATGGCCGGCACCGCCGCTGCGGCCTCGGGCGTGTTGACGGTGATGCGCACCAGTTCCGAGCCGGCCTGTGCCAGCTCCTTGACCTGGATGGCGGTTTCAATGACGTCCACCGTATCGGTGTTGGTCATGGACTGCACCCGCACCGGTGCATCGCCACCGATGGTCAGGACTTCGGTGCCGGTTCGAACCTGGGCCTGGCGGCGCAGCCGTCGATGGGCCTGTGCAATGCCAATAGGCACCTCGCCAGCGCAGGGGTCGGCCTTTGGGTGGACATGGGATGGCGGCGTGTTCATGGTGGGGGCTCCCGCAGGATCAAAGGGATGACGGGGCTGCCTTCAGGGCAACTCGACATCGGCCACATTGTTGCGTTGAACGTCTTCCAGGGGCACAACGCGGCCCAGCCAACGGGCCTCGGTGCCGGCCGCATTGCCCACGCGAAGCCGCAAGGGCCGCGCACCCTCGACGCCCACAGTTTCCCCGCTGCGCAGAAGGCGCGACATCAGGACCACGCCCTTGGCATCGCTGACCTGCACCCAGGTGTCTTGACGGGCCGTCAGCTGCAGGCCGGCGGCTGCGCTCATCGGCATGGCGGGCACCGCCTGCACGGCGGGTGACACCGCAGCGGGTTCAGACGCAGCCACCACCGCCGGCGTCGTGGCCACTCCTTCCGCTGGGGCCGATGCAGCCCCCTCGGGCGCAGCGGCCTGAGCAGGCTCAGCGGACGGCGCCGATGGAGTGGGCTGTGCAGGCGGCGCGTGCTCAGTTGTAGGGCCCCAAGTGTCCGCGGGCAACAGGGCCAGCGCCCCCGCGGCCAAGAGAATCACCGCCACCCCGGCCCGAACCGGTGTGAACCAGGCAGCGCCCGAGCGGCGGTCTTCCATCGGGGCCAGGCGCATGGCGCCTGACGCGGACAGGGAACCGGCCGAACCGGCCAGCGTGGAAGCGCTGCGGTCGATGGACCGCATGGGCTCCACCACGGGCGCGGGCAGCGACTGCAAGATGGGCTGAGGGTCCAGCCCCAGGAGCCGGCACAGCCGCTGCGCCAGGGCGCGAATGAAGGTGCGGTCACCCACCTCGCTCCAACGCTCCTCTTCAAAAGCCTGGAGGCGACGCTCGGAAATCTTCAGCAGCACCGACAGGTGCTGAAGGCTTTGGCCACGCGCCTCCCGGGCAGCGCGCACCAAGGGCCCTGCCTGCCCGGTGTGGGTGGCTGCACCAGCCGGGGTCGGGGGGGTTGAGGAGGATGCATCACTCATCGAACGCTCCACGCTCGGCGGCCCAGGCCTGCGGTGCTTGTGGGAACTGCTGGCGCAGCCGCTGGAGCAAGGCTTGGGCGGCGCGGTCATCACCCAGGCCATGCTCCACGCGTGCGCCCAACCACAGGGTTTGGGCGCTCAGCCAGGCCGGTTCCCGGTTCACATGTCGGATGTAGGCGGCCGCCTCTTCGAAATGGCCTCGGCGGGCCAGCAAGTGGGCCAGGTTGACCGCCAAAGCCGGCTGCCCCGGATCGGAGGCGAAGGCGCCGCGCAACACGTCGATGGCCTGCTCTTCAAGCCCGGCCTGCGCCAGGCAAACCCCTTGGGCGAGCCGCGTCTTGGCCTGCCCGGTGTACAGCGCCTGCGCCAGGGCCTTGCCGAAGGCCTCCTGGGCCGGCCCGTACTGGGCGCGCTGGCACCAGAACCAACCTTGGTTGTGCCAAATGGAGCCGTCCTGCGGTGCCAGTGCCAGGGCGCGGTCGAAGCTGTCTTGTGCGCGGTCGTCCTGGCCCAGGCTGGCGTAAATGAGCGCCCGAAGGTTCAGTCCCTCGGCCAGTTGGGGGTACAGGGCCAAGGCCTGTTTGAGTTCATCCAAGGCGGTGGTGACCTGGCCCCGAGCGAAATAGGCCGATGCCAACTCCAGACGCACCCAGGCGCGACGCTCGGCCTGGCCTTGGTCTGAAGCCGTGCGGATATCGGCTGACAGGGCCGTGGGTGCAGAGGCCGCAACCGGCACGGCCGCAACCCCTGCCATCACCCAAACGAGCACCGATGCAGATGCCCTGAACCAGCGGCGACCGTTCGGCGTGAAGATCATGGCGTCTGCGCGGGCACCTGAGGGGGCATCGAACGGCGGTCGGCCAGGCGGATCTGCACGCGAGTGCGGTCCTGCACCTCACCGGCCAATTGACCGCAGGCGGCTTCGATGTCGTCGCCGCGGGTTTTGCGTATGGTGGTCACGATGCCCCCATTCTGAAGCACTTCCGCAAAGGCCACCACCCGCTCACGGGGGGAACGCTGGAGGCCGGATGCCGGGAAGGGGTTGAAGGGGATCAGGTTGAACTTGCAAGGGACCTGGCTGCCCCGGACCAGGTCCAGCAGCGCCCGAGCGTGTTCAGGATGGTCATTGACCCCGTCAAGCATGCAGTACTCGAAGGTGATGAAGTCCCGGGGGGCGGCGGCCAAATAGGCCCTGCACGCCGCCATCAGCTCGGCCAAGGGGTACTTGCGGTTGAGCGGCACCAAGTGCTCGCGCAAGGCGTCGTTGGGCGCATGCAGGCTCACCGCCAGCGCCACCGGACAGTCGTTCATCAAGCGCTCGATCATGGGCACCACGCCGGAGGTGCTGACGGTCACCCTGCGCCGAGACAAGCCATAGCCGTGGTCGTCCAACATCGCTTTGAGAGCGGGCACCAAGGCGCTGTAGTTCTGCAGCGGCTCTCCCATGCCCATCATCACCACGTTGGTGACGGCGCGTTCACCCTCGGACAAACCCAAGCGGCGGCGAAGGTGGTGCTCGGCGTGCCAGAGTTGGGCCAGGATTTCACCGGTGCTCAGGTTTCGGCTGAAGCCCTGGTGGCCCGTAGAGCAAAAACGGCAGGCCACTGCACATCCGGCCTGGGAGGATACGCACAGGGTGCCCCGGTCGTCTTCCGGGATGAACACGGTCTCCACCGCGTTGCCAGCGCCGACATCGAAGAGCCATTTGACGGTGCCATCCCGCGAAACCTGTTCGCTGATGGCCTGCAAGGGCACCACCGAAGCCAAGCCCCGCAGCTTTTGGCGCCAGGGCTTGGCCAGGTCGGTCATCTGGTCCACATCGGCCACGCCACGCTGGTGGATCCAGCGAAACAACTGGGTGGCCCGAAAGGGCTTCTCCCCCTGCTCAACACACCAGCGGGTCAGCCCATCACGGTCGAAGTCAAGCAGGTTGATCATGGGAGGTGAGCCGAAACTCAACCGCCGGCGGCCGCCGGCGTGTGGCTCAGCGGCTGTAAACGTTCATGCCGGGGAAGAAGAACGCCACTTCCACGGCTGCGGTTTCCGGTGCATCCGAACCGTGAACGGCGTTGGCGTCGATGCTGTCGGCGAAGTCGGCGCGGATGGTGCCCTTCTCAGCCTTCTTGGGGTCGGTGGCTCCCATGAGCTCGCGGTTCTTGGCAATGGCGCTTTCGCCTTCCAGCACCTGGATCATCACCGGGCCGGAGACCATGAAATCCACCAGATCCTTGAAGAACGGGCGTGCCTTGTGAACGGCATAGAACTGCTCGGCTTCGCCGCGCGACAGGTGGGCCATCTTGGCGGCCACGACCTTCAGACCAGCGCCCTCAAAACGGGCGTAGATCTGCCCAATCACGTTCTTGGCCACGGCATCGGGCTTGATGATGGACAGGGTGCGTTCGATCGCCATTTTTCTTCTCCGGGTAGGAATTGAGCAAAGTTTCGGATTTTAGTTCATCAGCGTCCGCGCCGGCCTCGGCCGGACTTTCCCCGACCGAGGTTGGCGTCCGCACCGATGTAGCCCACGGCGGTTCGCATCGGATCGG
>RFPX01000052.1 GCA_009925955.1 Betaproteobacteria bacterium | reverse complement strand
GCCGGGCCAGGCCCAGCAGCTCATTCCCGCCGGCAGCGAAATCGCCTTCACCAGTCGCCAAATGGGCGTGCCGGTGGACGGCCAGTTCCGCAAATGGAACGCCACCATTCAGTTTGATGTGAAAAAGCCCGAAGCGGGCAAGGTGGCCTTCACGATCGACATGGGCAGCGCCACCTTGGGCGCGGCCGACACCGATGCCGAGGTCGCCAAGGCCGACTGGTTTCACACGGCCCGGTTTCCACAAGCCCAGTTCCAAAGCAGCGCCATCAAGGCCGTGGGCAAGGGGCGCTATGAGGTCTCCGGAGCGCTGACCATCAAGGGCAACACCCAGACGGTGACCGTGCCGGTCACCCTGTCCCAAACGGGCAGCGGCGCAGGCCTGCGCACCACCGCCACCGGCAGCTTCACCATCAAGCGACTGGCCTTCAAGGTCGGCGAGGGCCCTTGGGGCGACACCTCAATGGTGGCCGATGAAGTGCAAGTGAAGTTCAAGCTCAACCTCAGCGGCATGGCGCCGCTTTAAGCCCACAAACCCGCGAACCGGCAGGGTCGCGCACGAATCCCCTGCCCTCCGACCTCTGACTTCAACCACCCTCAAGGACGAAAGGAAACCCCATGAAGAAGACCCTCCTGCTGTGCGCCAGCCTACTGGCTGCTGGCGCAGCCCAGGCCCAAGCCGCCGGCTACACCATCGACCCCACCCACACCTTCGTGACCTTCGAGGTCACCCACTTCGGCACCAGCACCAACCGGGGCCGCTTTGACAAGAAGAGCGGCTCCATCACCTTTGACCGTGCAGGACGCTCGGGCAAGGTGGACATCAGCATTGAAACCGGCTCGGTCAACACCGGCACCGCTGCCTTCGACAAGCACCTGCAAAGCAAGGACTTCTTCGACAGCGAAGCCCATCCCACGGTTCGCTTCGTTGGCGAGCGCTTCAGCTTCGAGGGTGACAAGGTCAGCGAGGTCGCCGGTACCCTCACCCTGTTGGGCAAGACCCAGCCGGTCACCCTCAAGGCCGTGCGCTTCAACTGCTTTGACCACCCCCGCTTGAAGCGGGAGGTCTGCGGTGGTGACTTTGAAACCACCATCCAGCGCAGCCAGTGGGGCATGGGCTACGGCATCCCGGCCATTCCCGATGCGGTCAAGCTCGTGATCCAGGTCGAGGCCGTTCGGCAGTGAGCGGCGGGGGGGGCCAAGCCCCTTCCCGGTGCCCGGAATACGGGTAACCCCCCAGGACGGGTTGGGGGAGTCCTCGGCATCATTCGTCTAGGACATGTGCGTGCGGTGGCCTTGGTCGTCTGCGCGCGCAAAGTCTGACGCTTGTTTTCTCTTCCAACCCCCGCAGGAGAACCCTGATGACCGACAAGACTACGAAGACCCGCCAGCCGGCGGAGCGCCGCCGCTTCCTGGCCAAGGCTGCGACCGGCACCGTGGCCGCCGGCGCGCTGGCCGCGCCGATGGTGTCCAACGCCCAGACCGTCAGCTTGCGGTTCCAAAGCACCTGGCCGGCCAAGGACATCTTCCACGAGTACGCCAACGACTTCGCCAAGAAGATCAACGACATGGCCGGCAACCGGCTGCGCATCGAAGTGCTGCCCTCCGGCTCGGTTGTGCCCGCCTTCCAGTTGCTTGAAGGCGTGGCCAAGGGCACGCTGGACGGCGGCCATGGCGTGGTGGCCTACCACTACGGCAAGAACTCGGCGCTGGCCCTGTGGGGTTCGGGCCCGGGCTTCGGCATGGACCCCAACATGCTGCTGTCTTGGCACTACTACGGCGGCGGCAAGGCCCTGCTGGACGAAATCTACAAGTCCCTGAACCTGGAGGTCGTGTCCTTCCTGTACGGCCCGATGCCCACCCAGCCCTTCGGCTGGTTCAAGAAGCCCATCGCCAAGGTGGACGACATCAAGGGCACCAAGTTCCGCACCGTGGGCCTGGCCGTGGACATGTACACCGACATGGGCGCTGCTGTGAACCCCCTGCCCGGTGGCGAAATCGTTCCCGCGCTGGACCGTGGCCTGATCGATGGCGCCGAGTTCAACAACGCCACCTCTGACCGCCTGTTGGGCTTCCCCGACGTGGTCAAGAACTGCATGCTGCAAAGCTTCCACCAGAGCACCGAGCAGTTCGAAATCCTCTTCAACAAGGGCAAGTACGACGGCCTGGCCCCCGAGCTGAAGTCGATCATCGACTACGCGGTGCAGGCCGCCAGCGCCGACATGTCCTGGAAGGCCATCCAGCGCAACTCGCAGGACTACATCGAGCTCAAGAAGCAAGGTGTGCGGTTCTACAAGACCCCGGACGCCGTGCTGCGCGCCCAGTTGGCTTCGTGGGACAAGATCATGGAAAAGAAGGGTGGCGAAAACGCCATGTTCAAGAAGATCCTGGACAGCCAGCGGGCCTTCGCTGAGCGTGCAGGCGCTTGGCAGAACGACTACCTGGTCGATTTCAAGATGGCCTGGAACCACTACTTCCGCCGTCGAGGCTGATCTCGCCACTCGGCTTCAGAAAGGCCACCGGCGTTGCCGGTGGCCTTTTTGCATAATGAGGGCCCCTTGCACGTCTGTCCGCGTTATACCGTGCAGGCCGATTCCCTTCAGCCCCGCGGTCTGACGATCCCTTGAAACCATGAAAAACCTCCTGTTGGCGGTGGACCGAATGTCCACCTGGCTCGGGCAATTCTTTGCCTGGACCATCGTCATCCTGACCTTCCTGATCACCTACGAGGTGTTCAGCCGCTATGTGCTCAACGCACCGCACGACTGGAACCTGAACGCGCAGATCATGCTGTACGGCACGCTGTTCATGATGGCCGGCGCCTACACGCTGAGCAAGAACGGCCACGTGCGCGGGGACGTGTTGTATGGCTTCTTCGAGCCCCGCACCCAGGCCACGATCGATTTGGTGCTCTACATCATCTTCTTCTTGCCCGGGGTGGTGGCCCTGACCTACGCCGGCTGGACCTATGCCAACGAGGCCCTGGCCATCCGCGAGAAGACCTTCTCGGCCACACCGCTGCCGCTGTATCCCTTCAAGTTCGTGATTCCGATTTCCGGTTTCATGCTGCTGCTGCAGGGCTTTGTGGAAATCGTGCGCTGCATCCAGTGCCTGCAAAACGGCGAATGGCCCTCGCGCGAACAGGATGTGGAAGAGGTCGACATCGACAAGCTCAAGAAGATGGTGTCGGTCAAGGACGAGGACATCGCCGCTTTGGACCAGTATGTGGCACCCCAGGGTTCGACCACGGGAGCGCACAAGTGAAGATCAAAAGAGAACTGTGGTTTGGCCTGACCATCATGGGCCTGATCATCGCGGGCACCGCGGTGATGCTGTTGTCAGCCGACAAGATCACCAACGGGCACTTGGGCCTCATGATGCTGGCCCTCGTGGTGGTGGCCATCATGATGGGCTTCCCCACCGCCTTCACCCTCATGGGCATGGGCATGATCTTCACGTGGCTGGCCTACGAGGAGAACACGACCAAGACGCTGGACCTGATGGTGCAGTCGGCCTTCAAGGTGATGAGCAACGATGTGCTCATCTCCATCCCGCTGTTCGTCTTCATGGGCTACCTCGTGGAGCGGGCCAACCTGATTGAGAAGCTCTTCCGTTCGCTGCACCTGTCGTTGGCGCGCGTCCCCGGCTCGCTGGCCGTGGCCACGCTGTTCACCTGCGCGGTGTTCGCCACCGCAACCGGCATCGTGGGCGCGGTGGTCACCCTCATGGGCTTGCTGGCCTTGCCACAAATGCTCAAGGGTGGCTATGACGTGCGTTTGTCCGCCGGCGCCATCACGGCCGGCGGTTGCCTGGGCATCCTGATTCCGCCTTCGGTGCTGCTGATCGTCTACGGCGCCACCGCTGGCGTGTCGGTGGTGCAGTTGTATGCCGGCGCGTTTTTCCCCGGCATCATGCTGGCGGGCCTGTACATCTTGTACGTGATCATCGTGGCCAAGCTCAAGCCCGAGTTGGCGCCGCCCTTGTCTGAGCAGGCCCGCTTCATTCCGCTGCCGGCTCTGACGCAGCAAATCTCCGATGCGGTGTCCAACCGTGCCCTGCCGGCGCTGCTGAAATCGCTCAAGGGTGCGCGCAATGTGAACGTGCCCACGGGCTACATCCTCAAAGAGTTGTTCATCACGCTCTTGCCGGCCATCGTGTTCGTATTGGTCGCCTTCATGTCTTGGCGCGTGGCCACGGCACCGCTGGAGCCCGAGGACATGCCCGCTGCCATGGAGTCCAGCGGTGGGATGATGAGCCTGGAGTCCCCTTCCGGTTCGAGCGGCGGCCTGGCTGAGCCGCCCGCATCCGGTGGTGTGCAGGAGCCCCCGGGTGCTGGTGGCTTGGCCGAGCCGCCAGCCGCGCGCAGCGGTTTGCAGGAGCCCCCCTCCAGTGGTGGTGGTCTGCAGGAGCCTCCGGGCGCCTCGGCGGGTGGCTTGCAGGAGCCCCCGGGCGCACGTGGCGGGGTGCAGGAGCCTCCCGGTGCCGGCGGCGGTGTGCAAGAGCCGCCAGGGGCTGCTGTGGGCGTCAAAGAGCCTCCCGGTTCCGGCGGCGTACAAGAGCCCCCGGGTGCGGTGGCCGCACCCACATCGGGCGGCGCAGCGGGTGGGGTTGCCGCCTCCCCGGCCCCTGAGCCTGAGCGCCGCCCCGCCAGCACGGGCTTCTGGATAGGCCTGGGCATTGGTGTGGTGGCCTTGGTGGCCTTCTACGGCATCATGAGCTTCCAGCGCCTGGAGGTGTTCAAGATGCTGCTGTCGAGCTTCTTCCCGCTGGTGGTGCTGATCCTGGCGGTGTTGGGCTCGATCGTCTTCGGCTTGGCCACGCCCACCGAAGCGGCGGCTGTGGGGGCCTTCGGCGGCTTCGTGCTGGCGGCCGCCTATAAGCAGCTCACGCTGTCGGTGGTCAAGGAGTCGGTGTTTCTCACGGCCAAGACCAGCGCCATGGTGTGCTGGCTGTTCGTGGGCAGCGCGATCTTCTCGGCGGCCTTCGCCCTCCTGGGCGGCCAGGAACTGGTGGAGAAGTGGGTTCTGTCGATGAACCTGTCCAAGACCGAGTTCCTGATCCTCAGCCAGGTGATCATCTTCATCCTGGGATGGCCGCTGGAGTGGACCGAGATCATCGTGATCTTCATGCCCATCTTCATTCCGCTGCTCGACGACTTCGGCGTGGATCCGCTGTTCTTCGGCCTGCTGGTGGCGCTGAACCTGCAAACGGCCTTCTTGTCGCCGCCGGTGGCCATGGCCGCGTTCTACCTCAAGGGCGTGAGCCCACCGCATGTGACGCTCAACCAGATCTTTGCTGGCATGCTCCCCTTCATGGGCATTCAGGTCTTGGCCATCGTGCTGCTGTACATCTTCCCTGAGATCGGGATGTGGCTGCCGCAGGTGCTCTACCGGTGACGGCTGACAGCGCGGCTGAGGTCCTTCGGCAGATGGACCTCGGCGCGCTGAGCGCGCGGGCTCATGTGGCGAGCCTGCTGGACGGTGTGCAGGCGCTGGAGCCCCAGGTGCAGGCCTGGGCGCACCTGGATGAGGCCGCAGCCCTGGCGCAGGCGCAGGCCTGCGATGCGCGGCGCCAGGCCGGTGAACGCGCGCCCTTGATGGGCGTGGCCGTCGGCCTGAAGGACATCATCGACACCGCCGAGATGCCCACGGAAAACGGCACCGTGCTGCATGCCGGTCGGCGGCCGACGCAGGATGCAGCCCTGGTCACGCGGCTGAAGCAGGCCGGCGCGGTGATCATGGGCAAGACGGTGACCACCGAATTGGCCACCTACGCGCCCGGCAAGACACGCAACCCGCACCGCCTGACCCACACCCCGGGCGGCTCGTCCAGCGGCTCGGCCGCGGCCGTGGCCTGCGGCATGGTGCCCCTGGCCATTGGCTCACAGACCAACGGATCCACCATCCGGCCAGGTGCGTTCTGTGGCGTGGTCAGCTTCAAGCCCACGCGTGCCAGCATCGACCGCACCGGCGTGTTGGTGCAGTCGCCCAGCTTCGATACCGTGGGGCTGTTTGCACGTGAAGTCTCCGACGTGGCGCTGCTGTGGCGGGTGTTGTCAGACCCTGCGCCGCCCGCCCAAGGGCACACGGCCCACGATGGCGCTGCAACAACGGACCCTGCGGCCACTGCGCCGCGGCTGGTTTGGATGCCAGGTCCTTTGCGAGAGCGGCTGGAACCGGGCTGCGAGGCCTTGCTGCTGAGCCGCGCCCGCGCGTGGGGTGCAGCAGAAAGCACGGCCGACCTTCCCTGTGGCATGCAGGCCTTGGTGGACCTGCACCGCTTGATCATGGAGGCGGAGATTGCGCGGCACTTTGCTCACGAATACGCAACCGGTGCCGCGCAGCTTTCCGCTTCGCTGAGGGGTCAGATTGAACGCGGCCGCGAGACCTCCGATGCCGAACTGATGGCGGCCCGCAGCGAACTGGCCTCGATGCAGTCGGCCGTGGACGCCTGGATGCAGGCCGAAGCGATCGATGCCTGGGTCACCGCCAGCGCGCCCGGCCCGGCCCCCCTGGGCTTGCAGGCCACGGGCGACCCCATCTTCTGCACCGCTGCGACCGCCCTGGACCTGCCGGCCTTGCAGATCCCGGGCCTGACCGCGCCCAACGGCTTGCCCCTGGGAATCCAGGTGATCGGCCGGCGGGGCTGCGATGCCCAGCTTTTGGCCATTGCATCGCGGTGGCTTCAACCCTGAAAGAGCACGTTTATGACCCTTGCACCGGCCCGCATGGCTGATCAGCCGTTGTTACAGAAGCGTGCGCGGGGGCGAGGGCCGCTGAGAAGTGGGGTGGTGGCCGCCGCCCTGTGTTGGGCTTTTGGGAGCCTGGGGGTGTTCTCGGCGCAGGCCGCGGGGCCCGTGGGGGCAACAGCATCAGGCCCTGCATCAACCGCCACCACCGAGGGTCGTCAATCGGCTGTGTGGCGTACCGCCGAGCAACAGCAAGCGGCCTTCCTGGGCACCCTGAAGTCTTTGGTGGAGATCGAATCCGGCAGCCGGGACTTGGAAGGCCTGCGCAGCTTGGCGGATGAGGTGGCGGCGCGGCTCAAGGCCCTCGGGATGGACGTCAAAACCATCCCGACCAAGGCACCCGATTTTCACCCCATGCTCAAGGGCGCTGAGCTGGGCCCCATGGTGTATGGGCGCAAGTTGGGCAAAGGCTCCAAGAAGATCCTCCTGATTGCCCACATGGACACGGTCTACCCACGGGGAATGGGCGCCAAACAGCCCTTCCGCGTGGAGGGCGACAAGGCTTACGGACTGGGCATCGCCGACGACAAGGCCGGCGTGGCCCTCATCCTGCACACCGTCGACCTGTTGGCCCGCTTGGGCCACGATGACTTTGCAGAGTTGGGGGTGCTCATCAACGGCGATGAGGAGTTGGGCTCGCCGGGCTCCGGACCGATGCTGACCGAGCTGGGCAGTCAATACGATGCGGTGCTGTCCTTTGAGGGTGGGGGTGGCCGAACCGACATGGTGCGCCTGGCCACGAGCAGCATTGCCATTGCCGAACTCAAGGTGACGGGACGCGCATCACACGCCGGTGGCAACCCGGAGGGTGGTCGCAACGCGATCTATGAGCTGGCGTACCAGATCATGAAGACGCGTCACTTTGGGGACAAAGAGAAGGACCTCAAGATCAACTGGACGGTGATCGAGGGTGGTGGGGTGCGCAACGTGATTCCAGCGCACGCATCTGCCATCGCCGACATCCGGTCGCTGACCAATGCCGACCTGGACATCATGGAGCAGGCGCTGCGCGAAGCGATCAAGGACAAGCTGATCCCCGACACCCAAATCGAGTTGACCTTCTTTCGCAGCCGCCCCGCCTTCGTACCCAATGCAGCCTCGGTGGTGCTGGCCCGGCACGCGCAATCACTCTTCAGGGGGGTGGGGTTGCCACTGGACATCCGTGACCGCGCCTCTGGCGGCGGTACCGATGCGGCCTATGCCGCGCTGCGCGCCAAAGGCGGCGTGTTGGAGAGCTTCGGGCTGCGCGGCTTTGGGGCTCACAGCAACGACAACGAATACGTGATGATCGATTCGATCATTCCCCGCCTGTACCTGGCCACCCGCATGGTGATGGACGTGGGCTCTGGCAAGGTCCGCTGGTAGCCCAACCAGGCCCATAAAAAACCAAACCCCCTACACCGGAGGGTGAGGGGGTTGTGGGGGG
>RFPX01000051.1 GCA_009925955.1 Betaproteobacteria bacterium | reverse complement strand
TCCTTTCTCCATCAAGGACATCCGGGTGGAGGGCCTTCAGCGTTCCGACCCCGGAACGGTGTTTGCTGCGCTGCCCTTTCGCGTGGGCGACCTGTACAACGAGGAAAAGGGCGCTGCAGCGGTGCGGGCCCTGTTTGCCACCGGCTTGTTCAAGGACGTTCGCCTGCAGGTGGAGGACCAGGTGCTGGTGGTGGTGGTGGAAGAGCGCCCCATCATCGGCAGCGTGAACTTCGCCGGCATCAAGGAGTTTGACAAGGACACCCTCGTCAAGGCGCTCAAGGACGCGGGCATCTCCGAGGGCCAGCCCTTTGACCGCGCCCTGGTGGACCGGGCCGAGCAGGAAATCAAGCGCCAGTACCTCACCCGCAGCCTCTATGGCGCTGAGGTGGTGACCACGGTGACGCCCCAAGAGCGCAACCGTGTCTCGGTCACCTTCACCACCACCGAGGGTGAACCGGCCAAGATCCGCGAGATGCGCATCCTGGGGGCCAAGGCCTTCAAGGAGAAGGACCTGCTCGAACTGTTCGAGCAAACCACCAGTGGGTGGTTCACCTGGTACAGCAAGCGCGACCGCTACGCACGCTCCAAGCTCAACGCCGATCTGGAGTCGCTGCGCGCGCACTACACCAACCGCGGGTACCTGGAGTTTGCGGTGGAGTCCACCCAGGTGACGATGTCACCCGACAAGCAGTCCATCTCCATCGTGGTGAGCGTGCGCGAAGGTCAGCCCTACACGGTGACCGGCGTGAAGTTGAGCGGTGAGCTCCTGGGGCGCGATGATGAGTTCCGAGCGCTCATTGCCATCAAGCCCGGCGCCCCCTACCGAAGCCAAGACGTGGCCGAGACCCAGCGCCGGATCACCGAGCGTTTCGGGGTGTACGGATATGCCTTCGCGCGTGTGGAAGCACGCCAGGATATGAACCGTGAAACCGGCCAGGTCGAGCTCACCCTGGTGGCCGATCCGGGTCGGCGGGCCTATGTTCGCCGGATCAACATTGCGGGCAACACCACCACACGAGATGAGGTCGTGCGGCGCGAGTTCCGGCAGTTCGAATCCAGCTGGTATGACGGCCGCAAGATCAAGCTGTCCAAGGAACGCCTGGAGCGCATGGCGTACTTCAAGGACGTGAACATCGAAACGCAGGAAGTGCCGGGCACCGCCGACCAAGTCGACCTGAACACCACCGTCACCGAAAAGGCCACGGGCAACTTCCAGATTGGCGCGGGCTACTCAAGCCTGGAGCGCCTGACGGTATCGGGTTCGCTGCAGAAGGAGAACTTCCTGGGCACAGGCCACTACCTGGGCCTGCAAGTCAACAGCAGCCGCTTCAACCGCAACCTGGTCGTTTCCACGGTGGACCCGTACTTCACGAAGGACGGCGTTTCACGGGCACTCGATGTGTTCTATCGAACCTCACGCCCCTACAACACCCAGGGCGAAACCTATGAGCTGATGACGCCCGGTGCGGCCATCCGGTTTGGTGTGCCGTTTTCCGAGGTGGACACGGTCTTCATGGGCATCGGTGCGGAGCAAACCCGAATCAAGGGGTCGGCCGCGCTGCCCAACCTGTATTTCCTGTACCGGGAAAACTTCGGCACCAACAGCACCTCCTTCCCCTTGACCGTGGGCTGGGCCCGTGACCAGCGTGACAACGTGCTCACGCCCACACGAGGACGGCTGCAGCGCATCAACCTGGAGCTGTCGGCCCTGGGTGATGCGAAGTACACCCGCACCAACCTGCAGTACCAGGAGTACTTCCCCTTCTGGAACCGCAAGCTCACCTTGGGCGTCAATGCCGAGCTGGGTTTGGGCGCTGGATTGGGCAACAAGCCGTATCCCATCTTCAAGAACTTCTACGGCGGCGGCCTCGGTTCGGTGCGCGTCTTCCAGCAAGGCTCGCTCGGCCCCGTGGACGTGACCGGCGCCTACATCGGCGGATCGCGCCGTTTCAACCTCAACACCGAGCTCTACGTGCCAGTGCCCGGTACGGGCAACGACAAGAGCCTGCGGCTCTTTGGCTTTGCCGACGCCGGCAACGTGTGGGCGGAAACCGAGCGGGTGGACTTTGAGTCCTTGCGTGCGGCTGCCGGTATCGGTTTGAGCTGGATCTCCCCGATGGGGCCGCTTAAGCTCAGTTGGGGCGTGCCAGTGAAGTTCCGCCCACAAGATAGAATTCAACGTTTCCAATTCCAGATCGGCACAGCGTTCTGACCATGATGATGAAGACGATTTCTTTCACAAGGCTCTTGGGTGCGGCTGCCTTGGCCGCGTTGCCGCTGTTTGCCCAGGCGCAGGAACTCAAGATCGGCTATGTCAACAGCGAACGCGTGCTGCGCGAGTCCACGGCGGCTCGCTCGGCCAGCACCAAGATTGAGACCGAGTTCGGCAAGCGCGAAAAGGATCTCAACGACCTGGCCAACCGCCTGAAGACGGCGTCGGACAAGTTTGACAAAGACGCACCTACCCTTTCCGAGGCCGAGCGCAACCGCCGGCAGCGCGAACTGGGTGAACAAGACCGTGACCTCCAGCGCAAGCGCCGCGAGTTTCAGGAAGACCTGAACCAGCGCCGCAACGAGGAGATCGCGGCCATCCAGGAGCGCACGGGTCGAGTCATCCGCCAGATCATGGACAGCGAAAAGTTTGACCTGATCCTGATTGATGTGGGCTTTGCCGGCCCCCGCGTCGACATCACCAAGAAGGTGATGGACGCGATGAACAACACCAAGTAACGCCCAGGGGCGCTGTGTTCGCGCCCCATCGCAAGACGATGTTGACCACGCCGCAGGCCATTGCCACCTTGGTCAATGGCCGCGTGCAGGGTGACCCGCTTCGGCCGCTGGCCGGCCTTGCCACGCTACAGGCTGCGGGCCCTGACCAGGTCTCCTTCCTCTCCAACCCCCGCTACCGCGCCCAGTTGGGCACCACGCGTGCCGGCTGCGTGATCGTGTCCGATCGGGTGCTGCCGCTGCTCGATTCGGAGTGCGCGCAGGCCAGCCTGGTGGTGGTGGACGACCCCTACCTCGCCTACGCCCGCCTGAGCCAATGGTGGGCCGGGCAGCGCCGTGCTGCCGTTCGCACGGGGGTGCACCCCAGCGCCGTGGTGGAGCCCGGCGCGCGGCTGCACCCCAGCGCCTCGGTGGGTCCGCTGTGTCACGTGGGCGCAAACGCCGTGATCGAGGCCGGCGCCGTGATTGGGCCGCACTGCGTGATCGGTGATGAGGCAGTGGTCGGCGCCAACAGCCGCTTGTCGGCTTCGGTGTCCCTGTTGTGGGGCTGCCGAATCGGTGAGCGCGCCGTGGTCCACCCCGGTGTGGTGATTGGCGCCGATGGATTCGGCTTTGCGCCCCATGCCGGACAGTGGGTGAAGATCGAACAATTGGGTGCCGTTCGCATCGGGCACGATGTGGAGATCGGCGCCAACACCTGCATCGACCGGGGCGCTTTGGAAGACACCGTGATCGAAGACGGCGTGAAGCTGGACAACCTCATCCAGATCGGCCACAACGTGCACATCGGTCGCGGATCGGCCATGGCCGGCTGCGTGGGTATTGCCGGCAGTGCCACGATCGGGCAGCGCTGCACCGTGGGCGGAGGGGCCATCGTTCTGGGCCACTTGAGCCTGGCCGATGACGTGCACATCTCGGCGGCCACCGTGGTCACGCGGTCGATACACAAGCCCGGTCAGTACAGCGGCGTGTTTCCCTTCGATGACAATGCGGCGTGGGAGAAAAACGCAGCCACGCTGCGGCAGTTGCATCAGATGCGCGACCGTTTGCGCCAACTTGAAAAGAAGATCCCCGGAACATGATCGACATCCACCGCATCCTCAAGCTGCTGCCCCACCGCTACCCCATACTCCTGGTGGACCGCGTGCTGTCCTTTGAAAAGGACAAGCGCATTCAAGCCCTGAAGAATGTGTCGATCAACGAACCGTTTTTTCAGGGGCACTTCCCGTCCCGACCCGTCATGCCTGGCGTGCTGATGCTCGAGGCCTTGGCACAGACGGCGGCTCTGCTGAGTTTCGAGTCTGCTGGCACCGAGCCCAGTGAAGACACCGTGGTGTATTTCGTGGGCATTGACGGCGCCCGTTTCAAGCGTGTGGTGGAGCCTGGCGACCAACTGCTGCTCCATGCCGAAATCGAGCGGGCGCGGGCCGGTATCTACAAGTACAAGGCTTGGGCCACCGTCGGCGATGAGGTGGCCGTGGAGGCCGAGCTGATGTGCACGATGCGCAAGGTGGCCTGAAGGGGGTGCGATGAGCCTCATCCATCCCACCGCCGTGATCCATGATGGTGCCCAGCTGGCTGCTGATGTGCAGGTGGGGCCTTATGCGGTGATCGGGCCCCATGTGTGTATCGATGCCGGCACCACCGTGGGCTCCCACGCGGTCATTGACGGCCATACCACCATCGGCAGGCATAACCGGATCTTTTCCTTTGCATCCGTTGGCCAGGCACCGCAGGACAAGAAGTACGCTGGTGAGCCCACCCGCTTGGAGATAGGCCACGGCAACACCATCCGCGAGTTCTGCACCATCAACACCGGAACCGCACAAGACGAGGGCGTGACCCGCATCGGTGACGACAACTGGATCATGGCCTACGTCCACATCGCCCACGATGTGCGTCTGGGCCACCATACGGTTTTGGCCAACAACGCCACCTTGGCCGGACATGTGCAGGTGGGGGACTGGGCCACCATCGGTGGGCTGACCGGTGTGCACCAATTCGTGAAGATCGGGGCCCACGCCATGATCGGGTTTCAAGGGCATGTGGCCCAAGACGTCCCGCCCTACATGACGGCCGACGGTCACCCCCTGGCCATCCGTGCGGTCAACCTCACGGGGCTGAAGCGGCGCGGATTTGACGAGGGGCGTCTGGCCTTGGTGCGGCGCATGCACCGCTTGCTGTACCGCGAGTCCTTGACCCTGGCGGCTGCCATCGACCGCATCGCGGTGCTGGCCGATGAGGCCGACACCGCCGGCCAGCCTTTGAGCCCAGCGGCCCAGGCGGATGTGGCCCTGATGCTGGACTTCCTGCGCCGCGCCGATCGCGGCATCGTGCGCTGATGCGCCTGGCCCTGGTGGCCGGGGAGGCCTCCGGCGACCTGCTGGCGGCCCTCATGCTGCAGGGCCTGAAGCAGCAGTGGCCCGGCCTGCGCAGTGGCGGCATTGGCGGGCCCCGCATGATCGAGCAGGGGTTCGACGCCTGGGCACCTTCGGAACGCCTGAGCGTGTTCGGGTACAGGGACGCGCTGCTGCGCTTGCCCGAGTTGCTTTGGCTGCGGCGCACCACCCGGCAGCGCATCCTGCGCGAACGGCCGGATGTCTTTGTCGGTGTGGACGCGCCGGACTTCAATTTTGGTTTGGAGACCGCCCTGCGTGAGCGTGGCTTGCGCACGGTGCATTTCGTCTGTCCGTCGATCTGGGCCTGGCGACCGCAGCGGGTGCAGCGGTTGCGGGCTGCAGCCGATCATGTGCTGTGCCTGTTCCCCTTTGAGCCGGGCGTGCTGGCCGCGCAAGGGGTGGCCGCCAGCTATGTGGGCCATCCGCTGGCCGATGCGATTCCCCTGGACATCGATCACCGGGCGGCGCGGCATGCACTGGGCCTGGGTGATGAGCCGGTGGTGGCCTTGTTACCCGGCAGCCGACGGTCCGAGATCCGCCACATTGCGCCCCTGTTGATGGCCTCGGCCCAAGCGCTGCTGCGGCAACGGCCGGGCCTGCGCTTTCTCTTGCCTGTGGCGCCGGGCCTGTCCGACCTGCTGCAGCCGCTGGCGCAGCCCTTGGTCCAGAGTGGCCACCTGACCCTCTTGGCCGGCCGTTCACATGATGCGTTGGCAGGCGCCGATGTGGCCCTGGTGGCCAGCGGCACGGCCACCTTGGAAGCGGCCCTGCTCCGATGCCCCCAGGTGATCGTGTACCGCCTGGCGGCCGCGGATTGGCAGCGCATGCGGCGCATGCGGCTGCAGCCCTGGGTGGGGCTGCCCAACATCCTCAGCAGCGCCTTCATCGTGCCCGAGCGCATCCAGGACGAGGCCCAGCCGGAGGTGGTGGCGGCCGATGCCCTGCGCTGGCTGGACGATCCGCAAGCCGTGGCGGTCTATCGCGCCCAGTGCCGGGCCTTGCACCAGACCCTGCGGCAAGACACCGGGGCGCGTGCGGCGCAGGTGATCCGGGAGCTCGTGGGTGCCTAAGTCCTCGGCCAAGCCCGGGCGTGTGATGCATGGCCCGCAGCCCAGCCAGCAGCTGAGTTTGTGCTGGGGGCGCGAAGGCCTGGTGGCCGGCGTAGACGAGGCCGGGCGTGGACCCTTGGCGGGGCCGGTTGTGGCCGCTGCGGTGATCCTCGACGATGCGGCCCCGATTGCCGGGCTGGCCGACTCCAAGGTGCTGAGCGAACGCCGGCGTGAGGCCTTGTTTGACGAGATCCGTGCCAAGGCGCTGTGTTGCAGCATTGCGCATGCCTCGGTGGCCGAGATCGACCAACTCAACATTCTGCAGGCCACGATGCTGGCCATGAAGCGCGCGGTGGAGGGCTTGCGGCTGTTGCCCGCACGGGTGCTGGTGGACGGCAACCGGCTGCCCTCCCTCAAGGTGGCTGCCGAGGCGGTGGTGGGCGGCGACGCCACGGTGCAGGCCATTTCCGCCGCATCCATCCTGGCCAAGGTCACGCGGGACCGCTGGTGCCGTGACTTGCACCAGGCCTACCCCGACTATGGCTTCGACGCCCACAAGGGCTACCCGACGGCCGAGCATTTGCAGGCCTTGTTCCGTTTGGGGCCCACGCCGGAGCACCGTCACAGCTATGCGCCGGTTCAACGGGCCAAGGCCCTTCAAGCGGCGGCCAGCGACGGCCTGCCGGCCACGTCACCCCCTACACGCCGATGAATCCACCGGTCCAAAGCATCACCTCCCGGGACAACGAGCTGATCCAGCGTTTGCGCCGGCTCTTGGCCAAACCCGGCGCCTACCGGGCCGAGGGTGTGGTGTGGTTGGAGGGTGACCACCTGTGCCGCGCTTGGCTGGACCGTGGGCATGCCGCCGTTCAAGCGGTGATCACCCAGGACGCCTGGGATGCGCGGGCGGACCTGCGCGCCTTGGCCATGGGGGCACCGCGCGTGGCGGTCATCCCGGCTGCGCTGATGAAGTCGGTGACGGCGCTGGAGTCCCCCAGCCCCCTGGGCCTGTTGGTGGCGCCATCGCTGACCCCGGCGGGCGGGGTGCAGCCAGGCGTTCCCACGGTGGTCCTGGACCGCCTTCAGGACCCCGGCAATGTGGGCAGCATTTTGCGCAGCGCAGCAGCCCTGGGCGTGAGCCAGGTGTTGTCCTTGCATGGGGGGGTGGCGCTGTGGTCGCCCAAGGTGCTGCGAGCCGGCATGGGGGCGCACTTTGGGCTGAGCCTGTTCGAAGGGCTGGGCTTGGAGCAGCTCGCGCCCCTGGCTGGGCAGTTGGTGGTGACGAGTTCACATGAGGCCCAAGACCTTCCCCATGCGCCGCTGCCCGAGGCCTGCGCATGGGTCTTTGGTCATGAAGGGCAGGGCGTGGATCCGTCTGTGTGGGCGATGGCGCCGCTTCGGGTGCGCATTCCCCAACCCGGTGGGCAAGAGTCGCTCAACGTGGCCGCCGCCGCGGCCATCTGCCTGTACGCATCGGCCCAACGCCGGGCTCAGTAGCTCAGCCGGTCCGGTCGGATGTCGCGCAGGATGGTGGTGGCGATTTCCTCGATCGACTTGTGGGTGGAACTGAGCCACTCGATGCCGGATCGGCGCATCATCTGCTCGGCAGCCGCCACCTCGGTCCGGCAGTTGTCCAACGCGGCATAGCGGCTGTCTGGGCGGCGTTCGTTTCGGATCTGGCTCAATCGCTCAGGGTCGATGGTCAGGCCGAAGCACTTGCGCTTGTGCGGCATGAGCGCCGTGGGCAGGTGGCCCCGCTCGAAGTCTTCGGGGATCAGCGGATAGTTGGCGGCCTTGACCCCGTGCTGCATCGCCAGGTACAGCGAGGTGGGTGTCTTGCCACTGCGGCTGACCCCCACCAGGATCACATCGGCCTGTTCCAGGTTGCGAGCGGACTGCCCGTCGTCGTGCGCCAGTGAGAAGTTGATCGCCTCGATGCGGTCGTGGTACTCCTGGTTCACGCTCAGCGCACTCGTTGACCTCGCGCACCACCTGCCAGGCCTTGTCTTCCGAGTCGATAAAGGGCCGGCGCATGTGCCGGAAGGGGCCCGGGAA
>RFPX01000006.1 GCA_009925955.1 Betaproteobacteria bacterium | reverse complement strand
CTTTGCTGCACCACCTCAACCCCGAACAACTCGCGGCGGTCACCCTGCCGGCACAGCCCTCGCTGATCTTGGCCGGCGCGGGCTCTGGCAAAACCCGGGTGCTGACCACGCGCATCGCCTGGCTGATGCAGACCGGGCAGGTCTCGCCCGGCGGGGTGATGGCGGTGACCTTCACCAACAAGGCCGCCAAGGAGATGCTCACGCGTTTGTCGGCCATGCTGCCGGTGAACGTGCGCGGCATGTGGATTGGTACCTTTCACGGGCTGTGCAACCGATTCCTGCGGGCGCACTGGAAAGCTGCGGGATTGCCGCAAAGCTTTCAGATCCTGGACGCTTCCGACACGGTTTCGGCCGTCAAGCGGGTGATCAAGGCTATGAACCTGGACGAAGAGCGCTTCGTGCCCAAGCAGGTGTCCTGGTTCATTGCGGCCAGCAAGGAAGACGGGTTGCGCCCTGGTGATGTCGAGATACGCGACGCACACACGCAGAAGCTGGCCGACATTTACCGGGCCTATGAAGACCAGTGTGCGCGTGAAGGCGTGGTGGACTTTGCCGAGCTCATGCTGCGCACGGTGGAGATCATGCGCGACCAGCCCGCCATCCGTGAGCACTATCGCCGCCGCTTTCGCCACATCCTGGTGGACGAGTTTCAAGACACCAACCGGCTGCAGTACGCCTGGCTGAAGATGTTTGCGCCCTTGCCCGGGGAGTCCTCGGCCGATGGCGCGGCCTACGGCGCGCAGGGGGTGTTTGCCGTGGGCGACGATGACCAAAGCATCTACGCCTTTCGAGGCGCGCAAGTGGGCAATATGCGCGACTTCGAGCGCGAGTTCCGTGTCGAGCAGGTGATCAAGCTTGAGCAGAACTACCGCAGCATGGGCCATATCTTGGATGCAGCCAACGAGCTGATTGCGCACAATGAACGACGCCTGGGCAAGAACCTGCGCACCGATGCCGGCCCTGGTGAACCCATTCGGGTGCATGAAGCCACGAGTGACTATGCCGAGGCCCAATGGGTATTGGAGGAGATTGGCCAGCTGCACCGCGCTGGGACCGACCGGCGCGAAATCGCCATCCTGTACCGCAGCAACGCGCAAAGCCGCGTCATGGAAAGCGCACTCTTCAACGCCGGTGTGCCCTACCGGGTGTACGGCGGCCTGCGCTTCTTCGAGCGAGCCGAGGTCAAGCATGCCTTGGCCTACCTGCGGTTGATTGAGAACCCCAACGACGACACCAGCTTCTTGCGTGTGGTGAACTTTCCGGCGCGCGGCATCGGCGCGCGCACCGTTGAGCAGCTGCAGGACGTGGCGCGTGCCAGTGGGCGCAGCCTGGCGCAGTCGGTGAGCGCCGTGGGTGGCTCAGCGGGCACCAAGCTGGCCGCCTTTTTGCAGATCGTGGACCGCCTTCGTGAGGCCACCCGTGGCCTGACCCTGCGCGAAATCATCGAACAGGTGCTGCACGATTCGGGGCTGTTGGAGTTCTACCGGACCGACAAGGAGGGTGCGGACCGCATCGAAAACCTCGAAGAGCTGGTCAACGCCGCCGAGGCCTTTGTCACGCAGGAGGGGTTCGGACGCGATGCAGTGGCACTGCCCGTTGACGAATGGGGACCTGGCAGTCTGGCCATGCCCGACGAGGCGGGCGTGGTGGCGCCCGCGGTGGTGGACGTGACCCCGGATGCCGAAACCGGCGAGATCATGAGCCCGCTGGCGGCGTTTCTGACCCATGCCTCCTTGGAAGCCGGGGACAACCAGGCCGAAGCCGGGCAGGATGCGGTGCAGCTGATGACCATCCATGCCGCCAAGGGTTTGGAGTTCGACGCCGTGTTCATCACCGGCTTGGAAGAAGGGCTGTTCCCGCATGAAAACGCGATGAGCGATGCCGATGGCCTGGAGGAGGAGCGCCGCCTCATGTACGTGGCCATCACCCGTGCGCGCCAGCGTCTGTACCTGACCTTCAGCCAGACCCGACTCTTGCACGGTCAAACCCGCTACAACGTGCGCAGCCGCTGGTTTGACGAGTTGCCTGAAGGGGCCTTGAAGTGGCTCACGCCCCGCACGGCGGCCTTCGGTTCGGGCTATGCCAAGGCCTACCAGGAGGCCTGGTCGCGCGGCTCCGGTCTGGGCTCCATGGTGGGCGCCGGGCGTGTGCAAAGCGGTGGCTCAGCCGCCATGGGCGGCAGCCTTGCAACCCGAAGCGCCCAGGGGCCCACGGGCACCGACGGCCGGCCCTTGCGCGTGGGCCAGGGCGTGTTTCACAACAAGTTCGGCGAGGGCGTCATCGTCACCCTGGAGGGCTCGGGCACCGATGCGCGCGCCCAAGTGAACTTCGGGCGGCACGGCATGAAGTGGCTGGCCTTGAGCGTGGCCAAGCTCACGCCGGTGGACTGATCTCGTCGGGCGCGTCTTCGTCGGTGCGCTCGCTGCCGGCCTCGCCCGTGCCGAAGGTCTGCACAAACATGAAGTACAGGCTGGCATAGAAGACCACGCTCAGCGTCAGGCCCAGCGGCATGGCCAACGCACCCATGAGGCCGCTCAGGCCCAAGGCCTGCAGCACCAGGCCCAAGCCGAGTCCGCTTACACCCAAGAGCGACACCCAGGCGGCCACGAACGACACAAAGGCACCTTTGCTGCGCCAAATGGCCAGGGTCGAGGAGAACAGTGCCTGCGCGGCGCTCTGCTGGCCCCACCACACCAAGGCAGGCGCATGCCAGAAGGGAATGCTGATCAAGGCGGTCAGGCCCACACGCGCATACAGGCCCCCCAATAGCTGAGGATCGGCCAACAAACGCTTCAGGTCCTCACGGGTTCGTGCATCGTCGCGCCCAGCGGCCATCAGTTCCTGCAGCTCGTTGAGCTTGCCGCCATCAATCGCATCCGACACCAGCAACACCAGCAGGGACAAGGCGCCATAGGCCGCACACAACACCATCAGCCGCGAGCGCCGCACGGCGTCCGTTCGGAAGGGCGCCAGGTACAGGCCAGGCAAGGCCCGTTGTCCACGAACGACCGCGGCTGTGCCCATCATCATCACCAGGCCCAGCAAGGGAACGGCGGCCAGCACCACCACACCGCCGATCACCGGAACCAGCATCAGCACCAGCGCCAGAAACAAGAAGGTGCCAAACAGGCCGGCCAGCCCCAGCGGTTGTCGACCAAACACCTTCAGGGCCTGCACGACCCACTGCACACCTTGGCGGGCTTGAACGGGCTTGAGGATGAGCTTCATACGGTCCATCTTGCCCACTTCAGCCGGCCAGCGCATGCCAGGGGTGATCGATGCGCTCGCGCAGCACCCGCTCGAAGTGAGCCGGGTCATGGGGCTTGAGCATGGAGGCTTCGCGCGGCAGGTGGAAGTCCCATAGGCGCGAGACCCAGAACCGCAGTGCACCGGCACGCAGCAGGGCCGGCAGCAGCCGGTGTTCAGCAGCCGACAGAGGCCGTACCGACTCGTAGGCGGCTACAAAGGCCTGGGCACGCTCCACCTGCAGCGCCCCACTGGCCAGGTCGATGCACCAGTCGTTCAGGCACACCGCCAAATCGAACAGCCAGGTGTCGACCCCTGCGAAGTAGAAGTCGAAGAAGCCGCTCAGCGTTTCCTGACCGGGCGCTCCATCGAACATCACGTTGTCACGAAACAGGTCGGCGTGCACCGGGCCGCGCGGCAGGCTTTGATAAGCAGCCGAGCGGGCCAGCGCCTGCTGAAAGGCCAGCTCGCCGGTCAAGAGTGCGGCCGTCTCGGTGCTGAGGAAGGGCAGCACCAGGGGCACGGTCTGCTCCCACCAGGGCAGGCCGCGCAGATTGGGTTGGCTCAAAGGGAAGTCTTGGCCTTGCAGGTGCATGCGCGCCAGCATGGCACCCACCTGGCGGCAGTGGTGCACGCCAGGGGCCAGTTGGTGACCGCCCGCCAGCCGGTTGACCACCGCTGCAGGCTTGCCCTTGAGCTTGAACAGGATCTCGCCTTGGGCGTCAGCCCGGGGCAGGGGCACGGGAATGTGCCGCAGCGCCAGGTGCTGCATGAGCCTCAGGTAGAAGGGGAGTTGCTCGAAGCTCAGCCGCTCGAAGATCGTCAGCACCCATTCACCGGTGTCGGTGCTCACGAAGTAGTTGGTGTTTTCGATGCCCGCGCCAATGCCCCGCAAGGACTGCAGACGGCCCAGCTGCAGCGGTTCGATGAAGGACTGGACCTCCTGTTCGGAGACCTCGGTGAAGACGGCCATGGGTGCGGGGTGCGTAAACTGACATTCTATGAAACCCCTGATGCTCCTGGTCGACGGCTCCAGCTACCTCTACCGCGCCTTCCACGCGATGCCCGACCTGCGCTCGCCCGCCGGTTTCCCCACGGGGGCGGTGCACGGCATGGTGGCCATGATGAAGCGCCTGCGCGAGCAGTACCCCGCCGAGCATGCGGCCTGTGTGTTCGACGCACCCGGGCCCACCTTCCGCGACGAGTGGTACCCCGACTACAAGGGCCACCGCGCGCCCATGCCCGAGCCCTTGGTGCAGCAGATCGAGCCCATCCACGAAGTGGTGCGCCTGTTGGGTTGGCCCGTGCTTCAGGTCGGCGGCATCGAAGCCGATGACGTCATCGGCACCTTGGCGCGCCAGGCGTCCGCCAGCGGTCATCGGGTGTTGATTTCCACCGGCGACAAAGACCTGGCGCAGCTGGTCACGCCCGATGTGGGCCTGGTCAACACCATGAGCAACGAGTCTTTGGATGAAGCCGGGGTCTTGGCCAAGTTCGGCGTGCCGCCCGAGCGCATCATCGACTACCTCACCCTCATGGGCGACGCGGTGGACAACGTGCCCGGCGTGGAGAAGGTGGGCCCCAAGACGGCCGCCAAATGGATTGCCGAGTACGGCAGCCTGGATGGGGTCATCGCAGCCGCCGCCACCATCAAGGGAGCGGCAGGCGAGAACCTGCGCAAAGCCTTGGACTGGCTGCCCATGGGCCGGCGCCTGGTCACCGTGAAATGCGACTGCGACTTGGCCGCGTCCATCGAAGGCTGGCCGGCGCTGGAGCGCTTGGCGCTGCGCGAAGTGGACCAAGCCGCCTTGCATGACTTCTATCAACGCTACGGCTTTCGCACCTGGCTGCGCGAACTCGATGCGCAGGGGGTCAAGGGCCGCACACCGCCCGCTGCGGCGGGTGCCGCCAGCACTGCAGCGGCCGATGCACCCGCTGCTGATCGCGTGGTCATCCCCCCTCTGACCGAGCCCGTGCTGTACGAGACGGTGAGCACCCCGGAGCAATTTCAGGCTTGGCTGCAGCGCATCCGCAGCGCCCAACTGGTGGCCTTCGACACCGAAACCGATTCCCTGGACCCCATGGCCGCGCGCCTGGTGGGATTGAGTTTTTCCGTCACGCCCGGACAAGCCGCGTACATCCCGCTGCACCATGACTACCCTGGTGTACCGCAGCAGTTGGATGCGGCCATGGTGTTGGAGGTGCTTCGTCCGTGGTTTGAAGATGCCGCTGCGGCCAAGCTGGGCCAGAACATCAAGTACGACCTGCACGTGATGGCCAATGCGGGCATCACCGTGAGGGGCTATGTGCACGACACTCTGCTGCAAAGCTATGTGCTGGAAGCCCACCGCTCGCACAGCTTGGAAAGCCTGGCCGAGCGGCACTTGAACCGGCGTGGGCTGTCTTATGAAGAGGTCTGCGGCAAAGGGGTGCACCAGATTCCGTTTTCGCAGGTCGACCTGGACAAGGCCACCCGCTATTCCGGCGAAGACAGCGACATGACCCTGCACGTGCACCAGGTGCTGTGGCCGCAACTCGAGCGCGAGAGCGGCCTGCGCCGCGTCTACCAAGACATCGAGATGCCCTGCGCGGTGATTCTTCAGCGCATGGAGCGCCACGGCGTGCTGGTGGACTCGGCCGTGCTGCAGCAGCAAAGCCGCGAGCTGGGCGAGCGCATCATGGGCTTGGAGCAACAGGCTTACGAGATTGCCGGGCAGCCCTTCAACCTGGGCTCACCCAAGCAGATCGGCGAGATCCTGTTCAACCGCTTGGGCCTGCCGGTGAAGAAAAAGACCGCCACCGGTGCACCGTCGACCGACGAGGAAGTCTTGCAAGAACTGGCAGCCGACTACCCGCTACCGGCCAAGCTTTTAGAGCACCGCAGCCTGTCCAAACTCAAGAGCACCTACACCGACAAGCTGCCGCAGATGGTGAACCCTCGCACCGGCCGCGTGCACACCAGTTACCAGCAGGCCGTGGCCGTCACCGGGCGCTTGTCGAGCAACGAACCCAATCTGCAAAACATCCCCATCCGCACCGCCGAAGGCCGCCGCATCCGCGAGGCCTTCATTGCGCCACCCGGGCATGTGCTGATGAGCGCCGACTACTCGCAAATCGAGTTGCGCATCATGGCCCACATCAGCGAAGACCCCGGCCTGTTGCGTGCCTTCGCCGAAGGCGTTGATGTGCACAAGGCCACCGCCAGTGAGGTGTTCGGCGTGCCGGTGGCGGAGGTGAGCTCGGAGCAGCGCCGCTACGCCAAGGTGATCAACTTCGGCCTCATCTATGGCATGGGCGCCTTCGGCTTGGCCTCGAACCTGGGTATCGAGCAAAAGGCCGCGCGCGACTACATCGACCGCTACTTCGCCCGCTTTGCCGGCGTCAAGCGCTACATGGACGAGACCAAGGCGCAAGCCGCCGAGCGAGGCTATGTGGAAACCGTCTTCGGCCGCCGCTTGGTACTGCCCGAGATCCGCGGCGGCAACGGCCCCCGCCGCTCAGCCGCTGAACGCCAGGCCATCAACGCCCCCATGCAAGGCACAGCGGCCGACCTCATCAAGCTGGCCATGATGGCGGTGCAGAAAGCCTTGGATGACGAGCAGCGGTCCACCCGCATGGTGATGCAGGTTCACGACGAATTGGTGCTCGAAGTGCCCGACGCTGAAGTGCCCTGGGCCCAAGAAGCACTGCCGCGCCTGATGGCCAGCGTGGCCCAACTCAAAGTGCCCCTGCTTGCCGAAGTGGGTATAGGCCCAAATTGGGAACAGGCCCATTAACGCAGGGATATCCCGGTTCGCACCAAGGACGGTTCGGTGGCGGCGGGGGCATACCCCCGTAGCCCCTTAAAACGGCTCCGCACGAGAAGCGCAGTAAACCAAGTTGTGTGCGCTGGCGCACCAACTTGGGTTGAGAGCATCGCAGTGAGCCGGCCGTTCAGGCCGGCCAGGTGCCGTGGGGCCAAGGGGGTATGCCCCTGCCGCCACCGAGCCGTCCGTTGTTCACAGAGCGCTCAAGCAGCCCGCTCGATCCGCGCAAACGCCGAATGGTTGTGGATGCTCTCAAAGTTCTCCACGTCCACGCTGTAGGCCCCAATGCCCGGCTCGGCATTCAGCCGCAGCGCCACGTCCCGCACCAGGTCTTCCACGAACTTGGGGTTTTCGTAGGCCCGTTCGGTGATCCACTTCTCATCCGGCCGCTTGAGCAGCGGCCAGATTTCGCTCGAGGCGCTTTCTTCAGCAAAGCGCACCAGGTCTTCCCAGGCCAAGGCCTGCAGCACCTGAGCGCGTATCGTCACCTGCGAACGCTGGTTGTGCGCCCCGTAGTCGGAAATCTCCTTGGAGCAGGGGCACAGGCTCTTCACCGGCACCGCCACTTCGCACCAAATCTCGGTGCGTGAGGCCACCCGTTGCGCCACCCAGCGGCCTTGGTAGTCCAGCAAGCTGGCCACGCCCGAAACCGGGGCGCGCTTTTTGATGAAGAAGGTGAACGCGGCCTCGATGCGGCCTTCTTCGGCACCCAGCCGCTGCAACATGTCTTCCAAGCCCGCGCGCAGGCTCTGGGCGTCCAGGGCGTCGCTGCGGGCGTCCAGGTCGTTGAGCCAAGCCACGAAGCGGGACATGTGGGTGCCCTTCTTCTCGGCCGGCAGGGCCACGTCCAGGGTCCAGTCGGCGGCCGTTTGCTGCACCTGGCCGGCCACCCGCACCTTCAAGGGGTAGCGCACGCCCTTCACGCCCACGCGTTGAATCGCCAAGTGGCGTTCGTCGCGCTCGCTTTGCGTGTCGGGGATGGGCAGGGCGTCGGTGGGGTGCGTCATGGAGCCAAACAACAGGCCTGGGCAGGCCGGCAGACCGGGGAAACCCTGTATTGTCGCCCAGACTAGGCTGCTTCGGCTGAGGGCGCCACATGCCCCAGTGTGGGAAAGCGCTCCCGAATGGCGCGCTCGATCCCGGCCGCGTCCAACCCCATTTGGGCGTTCAGCTTGGCCGGGTCGCCATGCTCGATGAACACATCGGGGTAGCCCAGGTTGAGCACCGGCATCACCACGCCCTGCGCCTGCAGGAACTCCAGCACTGCTGATCCGGCCCCACCCATCAGGCAGCCGTCTTCGATGGTCACCAGGGCGTCGTGAGTACGGGCCAGCTCCAGCACCAAGGCCGCATCCAAGGGTTTGACAAAGCGCATGTCGGCCACCGTGGCGTTGAGCGCTTCCGCCGCCTTGAGCGCAGGGTGCAGCAGCGTGCCGAAGGCCAGGATGGCCAACCGCGGCTGACCAGCCAAGGCGGGAGCGGCCTGGCGACGCACCACGCCCTTGCCCCATTCAAACGTATCCAGGTCGGTGCCGGCTTCGACCCCCACCCCGGCGCCGCGCGGGTAGCGAACCGCCACGGGGTGTTGTTGCCCGTGGGCGGTGGACAAGGCCATGCGGCACTCGCGTTCGTCTGAGGGCGTGAGCAGGCTCATATTGGGCACGCAGCGCACGAAGGCAATGTCGTAGGCCCCCGCATGCGTGGCGCCATCCGCGCCCACGATGCCCGCGCGGTCCAGCGCAAACACCATGGGCAGGTTTTGCAAGGCCACGTCGTGGATGAGCTGGTCATAGCCGCGCTGCAAGAAGGTGGAGTAGATGGCCACCACCGGCTTGAGGCCCTCGCAGGCCAGGCCGCCTGCGAAGGTCACGGCATGCTGCTCGGCGATGCCCACATCGTGGCAGCGCTGCGGGAAGCGCTTTTGAAACTCCACCATGCCCGAGCCCTCGAGCATGGCCGGCGTGATGCCCACCAGGCGCGGGTCGGCCGCGGCCATGTCGCACAGCCAGTTGCCAAACACCTGGGTGAAGGTGGGCTTGGGCGGTGTGGCCGGCTTTTGGATGCCCTGTGTGGGATCGAAGGGCGAGGGGCCGTGGTACTTGATGGGGTCGGCCTCGGCCAGCTTGTAGCCATAGCCCTTTTTCGTGACCACGTGCAGGAACTGCGGCCCCTTCATCTGGCGCATGTTCTCCAGCGTGGGAATCAAGGCGTCGAGGTCGTGGCCATCGATCGGGCCTACGTAGTTGAAGCCGAATTCCTCGAAGATGGTCGAGGGGGCCACCATGCCCTTGGCGTGTTCTTCAAAGCGGCGCGCCAATTCGAACAGGGGCGGCGCATTGCGCAGCACGCTCTTGGCCGATTCGCGCGCGGCCGCATAAAACTTGCCGCTCATCAGCCGCGCCAGGTACTTGTTGAGCGCGCCCACGGGTGGGCTGATCGACATGTCGTTGTCGTTGAGCACCACCAGCAGGTCGGCGGTGATACCGCCATGCGGCACACCCCCGTTGTTCAGGGCCTCAAAGGCCATGCCCGCACTCATGGCGCCGTCGCCGATGATGGCCACGGCTTTGCGGTTTTCACCCTTGAGCTGCGCGCCCAGGGCCATGCCCAGCGCCGCAGAAATCGAGGTGGAGGAGTGCGCGGTACCGAAGGTGTCGTACTCGCTTTCGTCGCGGCGCGGAAATCCCGACAAGCCGCCCAACTGGCGCAGGGTGTGGAAGCGCTCGCGCCGGCCGGTGAGGATCTTGTGCGGATAGGTTTGGTGGCCCACGTCCCACACCAAACGGTCTTCTGGCGTGTTGTAGACGGCATGCAGGGCGATGGTGAGCTCCACCGTGCCCAGGTTGCTCGAGAGGTGGCCGCCGGTTTTGCCCACCGACTGCAGCAGGAACTCGCGCAGCTCACGCGCCAGGGACTTCAGCTCCAGCCGTGTCAGCCGACGCAAGTCGGCAGGGCTGTGGATCGATTCCAGCAAGGGGAAGGTGGGCATGGACATGGTGGGTCCTCCGGCTCGTTTGGGTGCGCCGTCAATGCTGGCGGTGCACCACCAGGTCTGCGAGTTCACGCAGCCGTTGGGTATCGGGCAGGGCGCTGTCTGCCAGGGCCGCAAGCGCCTGCTCGTGCAGTTCGTGAGCGTGTTCCTGGGCGGCCTGAAGGCCCATCAGCGACACATAAGTGGGTTTGAATTGTTCCTGATCTTTGCCGGCGGTCTTGCCCAGCACCTGAGTGTCCTGGGTGACATCCAGGATGTCGTCCACCACCTGAAAGGCCAGGCCGATGGCATGCCCGTAACGGCTGAGCGCGGCTCGCGTGGCGCCGCCGGCCGTGCCACACAGCGCACCCATGTCCACACTGGCCTGCAGCAGCGCGCCGGTTTTGAGCTCGTGCATGCGGCGCAACTGCGCTTCTTGCAGCTGCTGCCCTACGCTGGCCAAGTCGATCGCCTGGCCCCCGGCCATGCCGGAATGCCCAGCGCCGCGCGCGAGCACGGCCACCAGGCGCGCCTGCAAGGCCGGCGCCAGTTCCGCATCGTCCAACGGGGTGAGCAGCTCAAAGGCCAGGGCCTGCATGGCGTCACCCGCCAGCATGGCCTGGGCTTGTCCAAAGCGCACATGCACCGTGGGCTTGCCGCGGCGCAGCACGTCGTTGTCCATGCAGGGCATGTCGTCGTGCACCAGGGAGTAGGCGTGGATGAGCTCCACCGCACAGGCCGCGCGCAGCGCCGCAGGCCGCAAGCCGCCCACGGCCTGGGCCGCCGCCAGCACCAACAAGGGCCGCAGGCGCTTGCCGCCGTCGAGGACACCGTAGCGCATGGCCTGTCCCAGGCCCGCCGGCGCATCGGCGGGCACCCAGGCCGACAGGGCCTGCTCCACCTGCTGCAGTTGCTCGTTCATCCAGGCCTGGAAGTCCATGCTCAGGAGCCTCTCCAGGGCTTGAGCTGGCCGTCCTCCAGCACCTTCACCTGTTCTTCGACCGCCTGCAGCCGGTCTCGGCAGAATGCCAACAGCGCGGCGCCACGGCGGTAGGCCACCAGCAGTTCATCCAAGGGCAGACGTCCGGACTCCATGGCCAAGACCAGGTCGTCAAGTTCGGCCAGCGCGTCTTCATAGCGCGCGGGCAGGGGGGCGCCATCGCTCGGGGGGGATTCCTCAGGCAGGTCTGACTTCATGGGGCGTGAGGGTCTGGAAAAGCCGGGATTGTAGGCATCGGTCAAGTGTCAACTTGAGTTGACGCTTGCAGTTGACACCATCATACGCCTATGGGCAGACGGCCGTGGGTAGAATCCCGTCCCCTTTTGCATCCTGCAACCCATCCTGTTTACGGAGGTTCCCCGGGGATCATGTCGGACCTGAGCATTGGGCTGGAAGCCCTGGAGCGCAGCCGCTCTCAACTCTCGGTTTCGTCTTATTTCAGCGAGGCGTTGTTCCAGGAGGAACAGCGGCTGATCTTCGATGGCTCGCCCCGCTATGTCGGCCATGAACTGGCCGTGCCCGAGGTGGGTGACTACTTTGCCTTGCCCGGCGAGGGCGAGGGCAGGGCCTTGGTGCGCACCCGCAGCGGGGTGGAACTGATCTCCAACGTCTGTCGGCACCGCCAGGCCGTGATGCTCAAGGGCCGTGGCCACACCCGGCAACACGTGGTGTGTCCCTTGCACCGCTGGACCTACGACCTGCACGGCCAACTCGTGGGCGCCCCGCACTTTGCCGATGACCCTTGCCTGAACCTGCGCAACTATCCGGTGCAAACCTGGAATGGCCTCGTGTTCGAGGCCGGCGACCGCCAGGTGGCCGCTGAGTTGGCGCGCCTTGGGCCGCAGCACGAGTTGGACTTCAGCGGCTACGTCCTGGACAAGGTGCAGGTGCACGAGTGCAATTACAACTGGAAGACCTTCATTGAGGTCTATCTGGAGGACTACCACGTGGGTCCCTTCCACCCGGGTTTGGGCGCCTTCGTGACCTGTGAAGACCTGCGATGGGAGTTTGGGCCGCACCACAGCGTGCAGACGGTGGGCGTGCACAAGGCCTTGGAAAAACCCGGCTCGCCTGTCTATCAGCGCTGGCACGATGCGGTGCTGAAGTACCGCAATGGTGAGCCGCCGGCGCATGGCGCGATCTGGCTGACCTACTTCCCCACGCTGATGGTGGAGTGGTACCCGCACGTGCTGGTGGTCAGCCACCTCATTCCGAAGGGCCCGCAGAAGACACTCAACGTGGTGGAGTTTTTCTACCCCGAGGAGATTGCTGCGTTCGAGCGCGAATTCGTGGAAGCCGAGCAGGCGGCCTACATGGAAACCTGCGTGGAAGACGATGAGATCGCGCTGCGCATGGACGCCGGTCGGCGCGCGCTGATGGAGCGGGGCGACGATGAGGTGGGCCCCTACCAGAGCCCGATGGAAGACGGCATGCAGCATTTCCATGAGTGGTACCGGCAGGCCATGAAGGCCGCGCCGCAGTTGGGCTGACGCGATGGGGCCGTTGATCGACGTGGCCGCTTTGCGCGGGCTGTTGGCTGCACCGGCGGGGACAGCCTCCTCGGTGCGGGTCTTGGACTGCGGATTCGATTTGTTCGATACCCAAGCCGGCGAGCGGGCCTACGCCGCTGGGCACCTGCCAGGGGCGTTTTATGCGCACCTGGACCGCGACCTGAGCGCCGCCAAGTCGGCCCGTGGGCCGGTGGACGGGGGGCGCCACCCTTTGCCGACGCGGGCGCAATGGGCGCAGCGCCTGGCGCAGTGGGGCATCACGCCCAACACAGCGGTGGTGGCCTATGACGACCAGGGCGGCTGCTACGCGGCACGCGCGTGGTGGATGCTGCGCTGGATGGGCCACCACCGTGTGGCGGTGCTGGATGGGGGCAAGGCGGCTTGGGTGGCCGATGGTGGTGCCCTGGATGTGACCGTGCCGACCGCTGCTTCCGTGGCCGACTATCCCGACCAGGCACCGGGAATGGACACCGTCACCGCGGACGAGCTGCTGCAGCGCTTGGGCCGCGTGAGCCTGGTGGACGCGCGCGCCGGTGAGCGCTACCGGGGAGAAACGGAACCCCTGGACACACGTGCGGGCCACATCCCCGGGGCGGTGAACCGCTTTTTCAAACACAACCTCCAGCCCGATGGCCGCTTCAAGCCGGTGCAGGCCCTGCGCGAGGACTGGCTGCCCCTGCTGCAGCCTGGCGCGCCGGTGGTGCACCAGTGCGGCTCTGGCGTGACCGCCTGTCACAACCTCCTGGCCTTGGCCCATGCGGGGCTGGGCGAGGGGGTGCTGTACCCCGGATCCTGGAGCGAGTGGTCGGCCGATCCCAGCCGGCCAGTGGCCCTGGGCTGAGCGGCGTTGCCCCCCGCCGTGGCCCTGGCTTGATCTGGGGCAAGCCCGGCAGGCCCCTGGTGCTTTGATACTGGGGGGTCCCCATCAACGCCGCTACACCCGGCAGGAGTGCCCCCATGTACAGCCGAATTCTGGTGCCCACCGACGGATCCGACATCACACGCAAGGCCGTGCAGACGGCCGTCAGCTTGGCCCGCCGTCTGGACGCGCAGCTGTTCGCCATCTCGGTCAAAGAGCCCTTTCCATACAGTGCCATCAGCGAGGTGCAGCCCATTGCACCGCAGGAGTTTTATGAAGCGCAGGAAAAGGTGGCGCGCCAACGGGTGAGTGCCGTGGTGGAAGCCGCGCGCGAGCAGCAAGTGGCCTGCAGCGGCTACACCGTGGAGTCCTTGCATCCGTGGGAAGCGATCCTGGACCACGCCAAGTCCAAGGGCTGCGACCTGATCGTGATGGCCTCTCATGGCCGTCGCGGCGTGGCTGCGCTCTTGCTGGGTAGCGAAACCCAGCGGGTGCTGCTGCACAGCGCGGTACCCGTGCTGGTGGTGAAGTGAAGCACCTGCAGGCCCGGCTGTACCCCGGTGTGCCTGCCTGCGCGGCAGCGCGCTGAACGCCTGTTCAGTGCGCGTGCAGCACTTCCCCGGCCAGCAGCACCAGCGCCAAGCCTGCGGCCAACCACAGCACCTGGTGCAGGGTTTCGCGGAAGGCCAGGCGGCGCTGCATCTGCGGCAGCAGGTCGGCCACGGCCACATAGATGAAACTGCTGGCCGCCACCACGAGCAGGTAGGGGAAGACCTGTTTCAGGCCCCCCACGGCGAAGTAGCCGACCAGGCCGCCGGCCACCGCAGCCAGGCCTGACAGCGCGTTGAACAGCAGGGCCTTGGCGCGCGAGAAGCCCGCATTGAGCAGCACGATGAAGTCGCCGATTTCCTGCGGGATTTCATGTGCCACGATGGCCAGGGTGGTCACCACGCCCAGTTTTACGTCGGTCAGAAAAGCCGCAGCAATGATGACGCCGTCCACGAAGTTGTGGATGCTGTCGCCCAGGAGCACCGACCAACCGCCTGCACCGGCCTGCTCTGCATCGAAGCCATGGTGGTGATCGTGGTGCGGATGGTCGCCCTCGTGGTGGTGGCTGTGGCGGTACAGCTCGGCCTTTTCAAGCAGGAAGAAGAACAGCAGACCACCCAGCAGCGTGATGAAGAGCTCGTGCGTGGGGGCCTGTGCCGACTCGAAGGCTTCGGGCAGCACATTGAGCAAGGCCGTGCCCAGCAGCACGCCGGCGGACAGGCTCACCAGGCTGTGCACGATGCGCCCCAGCACATGTGTGGTGAGGCTGGCGGCAGCCAACACCGACAACAGGCCGCCCAAACCGGTGGCCAGGATGATGTAGAGAAGGGTCAAATCAGTCGCGGAAGTTGTTGAAGGTCAGTGGCGCGTCGCTCACGTCCTTCTTGAGCAGGGCAATGGCCGCCTGGAGGTCGTCGCGCTTGGCGCCGCTCACCCGCACCGAGTCGCCTTGAATGGCCGCCTGCACCTTGATCTTGCTCTGCTTGATCAGGCTTTGGATCTTCTTGCCCAGATCCGACTCGATACCGGTCTTGATCTTGACCAGTTGTTTGAGTTTGTCACCGCCGATCTTCTCGGGCTTGGCGCTGTCGTCCAAGAAGCGAATGTCCACGCTGCGCTTGGTCAGCTTGGCCAGCAGGATGTCCTTGATCTGTTGCAGCTGGAAATCGCTGTCGGCAAACAGGGTGAGTTCCTTGTTGCTGCCCTTGTCTGACAGCTCGATACGGGCATCGCTGCCCTTGAAATCAAAGCGCGTGCCGATTTCCTTGTTGCTTTGGTCCACGGCGTTGCGCACCTCGACCAGGTTGGGTTCAACGACCACATCAAAGCTCGGCATGATTCGAAAAGGCCCTGGGCTGCTTGTTTTCTAGGGGAAAATTTTGCCATGCCTGCCTCCGCGCCGCCCACCGGGCCTGGTTCCGCCGGGAAACCGAGCCCAGCCCTCATGGTTGAAGAGGGTGTGAGCCTGCGCGGCCTGAACACCTTGGGGCTGCCGGCCACAGCCGCGAACCTGGTGCGGGTGGACAGCGAAGCCGCTGTGCGCCGGGTGGTGGACCATCCGCACTGGGGCCTGGCGCCCAAGATGGTGTTGGGCGGGGGCAGCAACCTCGTGTTCACGCGCGACCCCTCACCGCTGGTCATCAAGGTGGAGGTGCCGGGCCTGCGGGTGGTGCACGAAGATGCACAGGCCGTGGTCGTGGAGGCCGGCGCGGGCGTGGACTGGCATGCCCTGGTGTGCTGGACCTTGGAGCAGGGCCTGGGCGGCCTGGAAAACATGGCCCTGATCCCGGGCACGGTGGGGGCTGCCCCTGTGCAGAACATTGGCGCCTATGGGGTGGAGTTGAAGGACCGATTCCACTCCCTGGTGGCGGTGGACCTGATCACTGGGCGCACGGTGGAGTTGGATGCGCGGGCCTGTGCCTTTGGCTACCGCGACAGCGTCTTCAAACACAGCGGCTTTGGCGGCTTGGCCGGCAAGAGCGTGATCACCCGGGTGCGGCTGCGTTTGCCCCGGCCCTGGCAGCCGGTGCTGGGCTACCTGGACCTGCAAAAGCGGATGGAAGACACGGGGGTGCGTGAGCCCTCGGCGCAACAGGTCTTTGACTGGGTGTGCGCCATCCGGCGCGCCAAGTTGCCCGACCCCGCCGTCTTGGGCAACGCGGGCAGCTTCTTCAAGAACCCCGTGGTCAGCGCCGAGCAATGCCGAGACATCATTGCGCGCGACCCGGCCATCGTGCACTACCCCTTGGAAGACGGCACGGTGAAGCTGGCCGCCGGTTGGCTGATCGACGCCTGCGGCTGGAAGGGCCGCAGCGTGGGCCGCGCCGGCGTTTACGAGAAGCAAGCCCTGGTGCTGGTGAACCGAGGCGGTGCCACCGGCGCCGAAGTCCTCACCTTGGCACGCGCCATCCAAGCCAGCGTCTACGAACGCTTTGGCATCCGGCTAGAGCCCGAACCCGTCGTGGTCTGAGAAAAACGACTCCGACCCCATTTTTGGAGTCTGCTCAGGCAATGACGTAGGCGCCGGCGCCGGTGGCGATGAGGGTGCCTTGGTCGTTGACCAGGCGCATCTGGGTGGAGCCGATGCGCCCGCCCAGGCGGGTGACGATGGCCTGTGCGAAGAAGTGCTGGCCCAGGCCGGGGCGTAGGTAGTCGATGCGCATGTCGATCGTGCCCATCTTGGCAAACCGGTGCATCACCTGGTCGGCGGTTTCATGCGCGAACTTTTCGCCGATGGCCACCATCAGTGCAATCCCGGCGGTCGCGTCCAGCACGGCCGAGGTGACACCGCCGTGCAAGCGACCGTACAGGTAGTGGCCCACGAGGTCGGGGCGCATCTCGAAACGGCACACCGTGCCGTTGGGCCCGCTGTACTCGTGCAGCTTCATGCCCAAGACCTGGTTGAAGGCGATCTGCTCTTGCGTCAGGCGGCGAATAGCCGCCTCCAACAGAAGTTGTTCGTCCGGGCTGCGGCGCGTGCTGGGCGGGGTACTCATGGGCCTGGATGGTAGCCCCTGGCCCGGTCGCTGCACGGTGGCCGTTGTCGGCCGCAACTGGTGTCCAATTCGGTGATGGACCAGCCTTCTGCTGACGCACGCTCCTTGAGCCTGGACGCCCTGCGCGGCGTGGCCATCGTGTGGATGCTGCTGTTTCACCTGTGCTACGACCTCAACCACTTTGGTTGGTTGGAGCCGCGCCAGCGGTTCCTGTCGGATCCCTTTTGGACCTGGCAGCGCGTGTGCATCGTCAGCTTGTTCATGTTCTGCGCGGGGGCTTCACAGGCCCTGGCGCAGGCGCAGGGCCTGCCCTGGGGGCGTTTTTGGCGCCGGTGGGCCCAGGTGGCCGCGTGCGCGGCCTTGGTGTCCCTGGCCACCTGGTTCGTCTTTCCCGGGAGTTGGATCAGCTTTGGCGTGCTGCACGGCCTGGCGCTGATGGTGCTGCTGGCACGCTTGACGGCAGCCTGGCCCCGTCGCGTGCTGATGGGCTTGGCGCTGTTGGCCCTGCTGGCCCCTCACCTTTGGCAACACCCGGTGTTCGACAACCGCTGGCTCAACGGTGTGGGTTTGGTTACCCACAAGCCGGTCACCGAAGACTATGCCCCGCTGCTGCCGTGGATGGGCCTGGTGTGGGCGGGCTTGGCCCTGGGGCCGCACCTGCAGCGGCTGCGCCTGCCCCCTCACGCGCTCACCCACACCTTGGCGGTTCTGGGCCGGTGGCCCCTGAGCGTGTACATGCTGCACCAGCCGCTGTTTTGGGGCGTGCTGCTGCTGGTCAGCCGCTAAAGGGCTGCGGCCGAAGCGACAATCGGCCGATGAACAACAAGATTCTCTTTGGTTTTCACGCGGTCACGGTGCGGCTCAAGACGGCGCCCGAGTCGGTGCTGGAGCTGCACCACGATGTGCAGCGCCGCGACGGCCGTATGCGCGGTCTGCTGCAGCGTGCGCACGAGGCCGGTGTGAAGCTGGTGGACAGCGATGCAGCTGGCCTGGCGCAACTGGCCGGGCGGGCGCCGCATCAGGGTGTGGTGGCGCGGGTCAAGCCGATGAAGGCGCAACACTCAATCGATGACCACCTGGACGAGGTGCACTCCCGCGGAGGCACCCCCTTGCTGCTCGTGCTCGATGGCGTGACGGATCCGCACAACCTGGGTGCCTGCCTGCGCGTGGCCGATGGTGCCGGTGCGCAGGCCGTCATTGCGCCGCGCGATCATGCGGTGGGCATCAACGCCACCGTGGCCAAGGTGGCCAGCGGCGCGGCTGAAACCGTGCCCTACTTTATGGTCGTGAACCTGGCGCGGACCCTGGGTGAGCTCAAGGAGCGCCAGATCCGCATCATCGGCACCAGCGACGATGCGCCCAAGTC
>RFPX01000050.1 GCA_009925955.1 Betaproteobacteria bacterium | reverse complement strand
CACCGTTGGCCGCTTCTGGGCATCGGCGTGGCGTCGGGCCTGCTGGGCGCTGCACCGGGTGCGGTGTGGGTGTTCAGCGCACTGACCTTGGTGTTGGCGCCGTTGGTGATGGTGGCCTCCATCTGGCTGTACACCGCCGTTTTTGCACTCACCTCCCTGTGGTTCGCGCATTACCTGCTGGCTGCTTTGCAGCGCCACAGGCTGGCCACCGAAGGCGAAGTGCTGGACCCTTTGCCCACCGGCGCGGCCGTGCTGGACCCTGCCGCTCCCGCCGCTCCACCTTCGTCAGCGCCCCCAGCTGCTTCACAGCCATGAACTTCGGACTCATCATCGTTGGCGACGAAATCCTCTCGGGCAAGCGCCAGGACAAGCACCTGCCCAAGGTCATTGAACTCCTGGCCGCCCGGGGGCTTCAGCTGAGCTGGGCGCGCTATGTGGGGGACGAGCGCGAGCGCATCACGGCCGTGATCCGAGACGCCCATGCCAGCGGTGACGTGGTGTTCTCTTGCGGCGGTATCGGGGCCACACCGGATGACCATACGCGGCAGTGCGCGGCAGCTGCCCTGGGCTTGGGCCTGGCGCTGCACCCCAAGGCCAAGGCCCTGATCCTGGAGCGGATGAAGGATGTGGCGGCCGAGCAGGGGGTGGCGTTTGAGCCCGACCGCGCGGACAACGTGCACCGTCTGAACATGGGTGTGTTTCCGGTGGGCGCCGACATCATCGCGAACCCGTACAACAAGATCCCCGGCTTCAGCCTGGGCCGTCTGCACTTTGTGCCGGGCTTTCCGGTGATGGCGTGGCCGATGATTGAAAGCCTGTTGGACGGCCCCTACGCCCACCTGCACGGGGCGCAGCGCCAGACCGAGCGCTCGGTGATCGTGTTCGGCGCGATGGAGGCCAGCCTGACCCCCTTGATGGAGGCCCTGGAGGCCGAGCACCCCGGCATCAAGGTGTTCAGCCTGCCCAGCGTGGACCACCCCCAGTGGGGGCGCCATATCGAGCTGGGCGTCAAGGGGTCGGAGGCGGCCAGCCTGGAGGCGTTCGCAGCGTTGAAGGCCAAGCTGCACCAATTCGGCGCCTCTTTGGGCCCTGAAATGGTGCGTTAGCTTGTGAATGCACCAATGTAGTGCATTTGTTTGGGGCCCACTACGGGGCCTCCCCGGGGCGCAAGACACGGGGATTACCCAGGGATCTGGCATGGTCCCTGCTAAAGTTCCGCGTGCGCGAATTGATGGCGCTCAGCGGGCCCCCAGAAGGGGCCCGCTTCAACTGAACCCGAAAGCCCCCAGGAGAAAACCCCATGTCCAAGAGCGTCGCCGACGTGATGAAGATGGTGAAGGACAACGACGTCAAGTTCGTTGACTTCCGATTCACCGATACCCGCGGCAAGGAGCAGCACGTCTCGGTGCCCGTGTCCCATTTCGATGAGGACAAGTTCACGTCGGGCCACGCCTTCGACGGCTCCTCCATCGCCGGCTGGAAGGGCATTGAGGCATCGGACATGCTGCTGATGCCCGATGCCAACACGGCCAACATCGACCCTTTCTTCGAAGAGCCGACCCTGATCCTGACCTGCGATGTCATCGAGCCCAGCGACGGCAAGCCCTACGAGCGCGATCCGCGTTCGCTGGCCAAGCGTGCGGAGGCCTACATGCGTGCCTCCGGCTTGGGTGATACCGCCTACTTCGGTCCCGAGCCCGAGTTCTTCATCTTTGACAGCGTGCGCTGGGGCAACGAGATGGGCGGGGCCTTCTTCGAGATTGAATCCGAGGAAGCCGCCTGGAACACCGGCAAGAACTACGAGCACGGCAACAAGGGCTATCGGCCCACCGTCAAGGGTGGCTACTTCCCCGTGCCCCCGGTGGATTCCGGCCAAGACATGCGCTCGGAGATGTGCCTGATCCTCGAGTCCCTGGGCATTCCCGTTGAAGTGCACCACCACGAAGTGGCCAACGCCGGTCAGATGGAAATCGGCACCAAGTTCAGCACGCTGATCGAGCGCGCCGACTGGCTGCAACTGCAGAAGTACGTGATCCACAACGTGGCTGCCGCCTACGGCAAGACCGCCACCTTCATGCCCAAGCCCCTGGTGGGCGACAACGGCAGCGGCATGCACGTGCACCAGTCCGTGTGGAAGGATGGCAAGAACCTGTTCGCCGGTGACGGCTATGCGGGCCTGAGCGACTTCGCGCTGTACTACATCGGCGGCATCATCAAGCACGCCCGCGCGCTGAACGCCATCACCAACCCGACCACCAACAGCTACAAGCGTTTGGTGCCGGGCTTTGAGGCACCGGTGAAGCTGGCCTACAGCTCGCGTAACCGCTCGGCCTCGATCCGCATTCCGTACGTGGCCAACCCCAAGGGCCGCCGCATCGAAGCGCGTTTCCCCGATCCCATGGCCAACCCCTACCTGGCCTTCGCGTCCTGACCAAGGGCGGCGTGTTCACCGATGCCTACATCGATGCCTACATCGACCTCAAGATGCAGGAAGTCACCCGGTTCCGCATGGCCACGCACCCCGTGGAATTCGACATGTACTACAGCCTGTGAGCCCCGTGCCGGGCGATCCCGGCGCGGTGTTTCCATGCGAGAGCGGCCCTTGGGCCGCTCTTTTTTTTGGGCCGCGGGTCCGGCGTTTGAGCGCAGTGGCCTGCTTCATAATGTTCGGATGAACCTGCCACGCTTGGTCCTTACAAGCTGCTGCGCCGCGTGGCTTGCCCCGGCGCAGGCGCAGTCAACTGGTGTGCCCGCCGGTACATCGATCAGCGCATCGGCCAGCGTGCCGGCCCGCGCGCCGGTGGTCATGCGTTGCCCCGGACCGCCGGTGCTCTACGCCGACAACCTGTCTCCGCAGGAAGCCCGCAGCCGCAACTGCAAGCCGGTGGGTCGCCGCGAGGAGGGGCGCTTGCAGGACGCCCTCAAGGGCGCTGGCACCGTCCGTGGGGAGCGTTCGGCGGCCGATGCAGCCCATGTCCGCCGTGTGGAGTCGGACATCGAAGCGATCCGGCGGGAGCTGGCACGCCTGCGTTGAGGCCACCATGAACCCGACCACGCCGCCGCCCCCGTCCTACCCGGCGCCCGGCGCCTGGGCGGCCTTTGACCTCTTGGTCACGCTGGTGGCGGTAGCCGACCGCACCGGGCGCTGTTTGTTTGCCAACGCCTGCTTCGAAGACGTGGTGGGGGTTTCCAGGCGCAGCCTGATGCGCGGCTCACTGCTCGATTGGCTGGTCGACCCCATGCCCTTGCAGGAGAGCCTGGAGTCCGTGGCGCGCAACGAATTCGCCACGGGGCGCTTCGAAGGCCTGCTGCGCCGCGGCCTGCTCGGCGCGCCCACGGGCCTGGAGCCCTTGCCCGTACACGTCTTCGTCACTGCACTGCAGGACGGCAGCGGGCAGCTGCTGGTGCAGTTGGTGGAGATACGCCAGCAGACCCGCCAGGACCGCGAGGACCGTGTGCTGGACCTGGCGCAAGCCACCAAAGAGCTCATCCGCAACCTGGCCCACGAAATCAAGAACCCCTTGGGCGGTATCCGGGGCGCGGCGCAACTGCTGGCCATGGAGATTGAAGGCCGTGAGGACCTGGCCGAGTACACCACCGTCATCGTCAATGAGGCCGATCGCCTGCAGCACCTGGTGGACCGCCTGCTGGCCCCGCACCGCCAGGCGCGGGTGGTGGGGGACGTCAACATCCACGAGGTGTGCGAGCGCGTGCGGGTGCTCATCATGTCCGAGTTCGCGCAGGGCCTGGAGGTGGTGCGCGACTACGACGCCTCGCTGCCGGAGTTTCGCGGCGACCTGGAGCAGATGATCCAGGTGGTCCTGAACATCGTGCGCAATGCCGCCCAGGCCCTGGAATCTCAGCGGGCGCAAGGCCAGGCGCGCATCTTGTTGAGGACCCGCGCCCTGCGTCAGGTGACCGTGGGCAAGCGCCGTTGGCGTCTGGCACTGGAATTGCATATCGAAGACAACGGACCGGGCATCCCCGAGGAGCTCCTGGACCGCATCTTCTTCCCGCTGGTGTCGGGTCGTGATGGCGGTTCGGGCTTGGGGCTGACGCTGGCGCAGACCTTCGTGCAGCAACACCAGGGCACGATCGAATGCGAGAGCGGGCCGGGCCGGACGGTGTTCAAGATTTTGATTCCGCTGCCGTGAGACTGGGCTTTTGATGAAATCCATTTGGATCGTTGACGACGATCAGTCGATCCGATTCGTCCTGGAAGCGGTGGAACTGGTGCGCCGGGCGGTGGACGAAAGCCGCCGTGAAGCGGTGGCCGAGGAGGGTGCCGATGAGACGCCGGAGATCCTGGGCCAGGCACCCGCGATGCAGGATGTGTTCCGGGCCATCGGCCGTCTCAGCCAGAGCCACGTGACGGTGATGATCACCGGCGAGAGCGGCTCGGGCAAAGAGCTGGTGGCGCGTGCCCTGCACAAGCACAGCCCGCGTGCGGCCGGTCCGTTTGTGGCCATCAACACGGCCGCCATTCCCAAAGACCTGCTCGAAAGCGAGCTCTTCGGCCACGAGCGTGGCGCCTTCACCGGTGCGCAAGCCATGCGCCGGGGGCGCTTTGAGCAGGCCGAGGGGGGCACCCTGTTCCTGGACGAAATCGGGGACATGCCTTTTGATCTGCAGACCCGTCTGCTGAGGGTGCTGTCCGATGGCCAGTTCTACCGGGTGGGTGGGCATCAGCCTTTGCGCAGCCAGGTGCGCGTGATCGCCGCCACCCACCAAAACCTGGAAGAGCGGGTACGCCAGGGTGCGTTCCGCGAAGACCTGTTCCACCGGCTCAACGTGATCCGCCTGCGCCTGCCGCCCCTGCGCGAGCGTCGCGAAGATGTGCCGACGCTGGCGCGCTACTTTCTGCAGCGCAGCGCCAGGGATTTGGGCGTGGAGGCCAAGCGCCTGAGCGAGGCGGCGATGCAGGCGTTTTCATCCTTCGACTTCCCCGGCAACGTGCGCCAGTTGGAGAACATGTGTCACTGGCTGACGGTCATGGCGCCGGCCCAAGTGGTCGAGGTCAAGGACCTGCCCCCGGAGATGGCGACGGTGCCCACGGCTGTGTCTGCTTCTGCCCAGGCGCAGTCAGCAGCGCCGACCATGATCGACGGGGCCACGGGCTGGGCCGACGGCGCGGCGGGCGCTTCACAGGCGCCACCGCCTGAAGCGGCACCGGCTTGGCTGTTGGGCCTGGAAGCCGATGCGCGGGCCCGTTTGGATGCGGGTGGAGCCCAGGTGTGGGACACCCTGACCCGTCAGTTTGAGGGCCAGTTGATCCGCACCGCCTTGGAGCTCACGCGTGGGCGTCGCATTGAGGCCGCGCAGAAGTTGGGGATCGGCCGCAACACCATCACGCGCAAGATTCAAGACCTGGGCTTGGAGGACTGAGCGGCCCTCAGTCGGCCATGGTCAGCACCACCGGTGCATGGTCGCTGGGCCTTTCCGCACGGCGCGGCTCCTTGTCGATGTGACAGGCCGTGACCGAGGCCTTCAGCGCCGAACTCACCAGGATGTGGTCGATGCGCAAGCCCTGGTTCTTGCGAAAGGCCAGGTTGCGGTAGTCCCACCAACTCCAGCTTTTCGGCGGCTGTTCAAACAGGCGAAAGGCATCGTGCAGGCCCAGCCCCAACAGTGCCTGGAAGTGGCTGCGCTCATCATCCGTGCAGTGAATCTGTCCCGCCCAGGCCACCGGGTCGTGCACGTCTCGGTCTTCGGGGGCGATGTTGAAGTCGCCCATCAACACCAACCTCGGGTGTTGTTCCAGTTCACGACGCACCCAGTCGTGCAAGGCCTGCAGCCAGCGCATCTTGTAGGCGAACTTGTCGCTGCCCGGCGCTTGCCCATTTGGGAAGTAGGCGCCGATGACACGGGTGGCACCGCCGTTGGAACGGCCGGGCAGGGTGGCTGCAATCACGCGGGCCTGGTCATCCTCGAAGCCCGGAATGTTGCGCACCACATCCAAGGGCGCGGCCTGGGCGGCGGGCTGCAACAAGGCCACGCCGTTGTAGGTCTTCTGTCCGAACCACACCGCGTGCCAACCGGCTTGGGCCAATTCGGCTTGCGGAAACTTGTCATCGGTCAGTTTGGTTTCCTGCAGCACCAGGGCATCAACCGGGTGCTGCGCCAACCAAGCCAGCAGGTGCGGCAAGCGCACCCCCAGGGAGTTCACGTTCCAGGTGGCCAACTTCATTGTGAGGACCCCACTGGGACAGCCCATCGGCAGTCGGCCCTCATAGGTGCATCATGGCGGCCACACCAATGGCCACGCCGACCGCACCGGTGGCGAACATGCCCCACTCCAGCCAGCGCCGGCGGGTCAACAAGGCAATCGCCGCCAGGGCAATGGACACCTGCAGAACGGTCGTGGCTTGCGCCCACCGGTGGTGCTGGTGCATCTGCTCGTCAGACTTGCGGTCCCACTCGCGCGATTGCGCCTCCAGGCCTTCCGCTTCGGTCTTGATCTCGGCCTTTTCGCGGTCATAGCGGTCGATCTTGGCCTGGTACTTCTCGCGGTCTGCAGCGCTGGAGGTGAGGTCACGCGAAATCTCGGCCAGAGATTGCTTGGTGCTCTTGGCCTGGAAGTAGTTCCACTGGTTGGACGCTTCGGTCTTCTTGATGGCCGCGTTGTTCTTGAACATGCCGGCGTTGGCCTGGGTGGCGCCACCCATGTAGGCGAACAGCGCGCCCACCGTGGCGATCACGGCGGTGAACAGGGCAATCTGGTTGGTCATGCGCTTTTGCGCATCGTCGCCGTGCGTGTCATGGTCAGCATGGCCGCCACGCGCATGCTCGAGCTCATGGTCGTGTGGGCCGTGTACGTGGAAACCACCGGAAGACATGGATGAGGCTCCTGTTGAGGTCGGTGAGGAGGAAGGTGGAGGCGATCACGAGTCCAGCCAGGCCAGCACATCCCGGTGTAGGGCCTGCAGGTCGGCTTGGCGGGTGTACATCATGTGGCCGGCATCGTAGTACCGGTGCGTGAGCCGCGTGCGGACATCAGCCGGGATGTCCAGCTGGGCCAGCGACCAGTCGGTGGCGCTGTAGGGCGTACCCAGGTCGTAGCGGCCGCTGGCCACCAGCACCTTGAGGTGCGGGTTGCGGCGCATGGCCCGTGCCAAGTCGGGTGTGGTGCTGGCGAAGTGGTTGCCCAGAGCCTCGCCGCGGTTCCAGTTCCAGCCCTTGTTGACCTCGGCGTTGATGAGCTTGTAGGGTGCGGCGATGTCGATGCCCAAGCCTTGGGTGAAATAGGCCTGGCCCGCCATCGCGTAGGGTCCGCTGATGGCGTCGATGCCGGGGTCAAATTCCCAGGCCCGGCTGCGGTTGGCGCCCATGGGGCCGGTGACGCGGGACTCCAGGCGGCCCACGATGCGGCCCTGCGCGCGCAGCGCTTCGAAAAAATACAGCTGGTCGCTGATGCGCAGGTTGTGCTGCTCAACAAGGTCCACATGCAGACCCGTGAGCTCGGACAGGCGCTGCGCCACCCGGCGGCGGCGGTCGGCCGACAGCCGAGCCCCCAGGTGCAGGGCGCTGAGGTAGTCGCCGTGCGCGAAGTCCTCGGCCGCTTCGCGTGCCGCTTCTGAGGAGGACCCCAGGCGGCCCTTGAGCAGGCCGTGATACTGGGACGTGTTGGCCATGGCCGGCAGAAACAGCGCATAGGGCAGGTCGTTGGCCGGCGTGAAGCGCAGGGTCTGCAGGTCCATGGCGCAGGACACGAGGATCAAGCCGGCCAAGGCCACGCCACTGGCCTGCATCGAGTCAGCCAGGGCCGCGCCGCGCGTGGTGCCGTAGCTCTCGCCTGCAAGGTACACCGGCGCATTCCAACGGCGGTGGCGGCTCAGCCACTGCCGCATCACGCCGGTGAGCGCCGCCACGTCGCCGTCCACGCTGAGCACCTTCTTGCGAGCCTCGTCGTCTCGGGCCAAGGCCCAGCCCGTGTGCGGTGGGTCCAGAAACACCAGGTCGAAAGCCGACAGCCAGGTCAAGGGGTTGTCCTGCACCGCATAGGGCGGTGCGGGGGCATAGCCATCGTCCTGGATCACAACCCTTTTGGGGCCCAGTGCACCCAGCTGCAACCAGATCGACGCCGAGCCTGGCCCGCCGTTGAAGGCGAAGCACACGGGGCGTGGCGCTGCCGCACGAGGAGTCTGCACCTGGTAGGACGTGCACATGACAGCGGCCAGTGGCGCTTGACCCGTGGCGCTGAGCTTGTCGTCGTAGACCGGGAGGAACTCGGCACTGCAGTGGTAAGGCAGCGTGCCTTTCTTGGTCTTGACCTGGCCTTTGCTGGTCCAGGGGCCCAGGCCCAGCAGGTGGTCCAGGGCCTCGCTGGCCGCTGCGCTGCTGC
>RFPX01000484.1 GCA_009925955.1 Betaproteobacteria bacterium | reverse complement strand
CTTGTCGCGCCCACTCATCTCTTTGTACACCCGATTGAGATCGGTCAGGCTGGGCTGAGTCTCCAGCCAGGATTTGAGCAACTGGGCTGGACGGTGTCGCTGGAGGGCTGGCACGAGCGCGTGATCACGGCGCGGCGCAGCGCCCGTGCCGACCGCCCCGATGATCTGGACATCACCGTGCGGGCCCGTCTGGACGAGGCCCCCTCCCCCGAGCGAGCGCACACGCCCTGATGATGAACACGCTCACCGACCTGCAGGCACCGGCCAAGCTCAATGTCTTTCTGCGTGTGGTGGGACGCCGCGAGGATGGCTATCACCTCCTGCAGTCGCTGTTCGTGCTGCTGGACTGGCACGACACGCTGCACCTGGAAGCCCGCCACGATGGGCAGATCCACCGCCACGACCTGGGGCAAGCCCTGCCGGCCGATGACCTGTGCCTGCGCGCGGCACGGCTGCTGCAGCAGCACAGCGGTTGCCGCCAGGGTGTGGACATCAGCATCCTGAAGGTGCTGCCCTCGGGCGCGGGCATGGGTGGGGGCAGCTCCGATGCCGCCACGGTGCTCATGGGACTGAACAGGCTGTGGAACCTGGGCTGGAGCCGGAGCCGCCTCGCGCAATTGGGCCTCCAACTGGGGGCCGACATTCCCTTTTTTCTGGGGGGTGGCAGCGCCATCGTGGAGGGTATCGGCGAGCGGCTGACGCCCGTGGCCTTGCGCCCACGCCACTACCTGGTTGTGAAGCCCCCCGTTGGGGTGAGCACGCAGACGATCTTTCGGGACCCGGGCCTTACAAGGGACTCCAAAGCTGCTATAGTAGAGGGCTTTCTTGCAGACCCGTTGGTCATGGACGCCATGCTTGACGGGGGCACGAACCTTCCGAACGATCTTCAGGCCGTGGCTGTGAGGCACGCGCCAGAAATCGGCGAGGTGGTTGACTGGCTCAGCGCCCATTGGGGCCAGGGGCAGATGACCGGCTCAGGCAGTGCCGTGTTTGCGAGAGAGACCGTTGCAAACGCGCCT
>RFPX01000483.1 GCA_009925955.1 Betaproteobacteria bacterium | reverse complement strand
TCCAGCCTCTTGCATCACCAGGGCTGCCTTCTCGCAACGGATGCCGCCGGTGCAAAAGCTCACCACGGTCTTGTCGCGCAAGCTGTCGGCATGCAGGGCCAGGGCTTGCGGAAACTCGCTGAACTTCGACAGGTTCCAATCCAGCGCACCGGCGAAGGAGCCCTCATCGACCTCAAAGCGGTTGCGGGTGTCCAGGGTCACCACCGGACGGCCCAGGTCATCGCAGCCCTGGTTCAGCCACCGCGCCAACGTACGGGCGTCCACAGCCGGTGCACGCCCGGCCGCCGGCACCACCGCCGGTTGGTTCATGCGGATGATCTCCCGCTTGATCTTGACTCGCAGCCGTTGAAAGGGAACGCGATCGCTCCAGCTTTCCTTGGCCCGCAGACCCGCAAAGGGCTCGTGGGACTGCAGGTGCTGCAGCCATTGGCGAACATCACTTTGGGCGCCGGCCAGAAACAGGTTGATGCCTTCTTCGGCCAAGAGCACCGTGCCCTTGAGCCCCAGGCGCTGCGCGGCCTGCAGCAAGTCGGCTTGCCACGCCGCCAGGTTGCGCAGGGGTACGAATCGGTACGCCGCGATGTTCAAAATGGAGTCCACTGGTGAATTCTAGAAGGCCAGCGTTGGGGCACTTGTCAAGCCTTGAAGTCACCGGTGCGGACCATCTGCGCCTTCCTACAATGGGGCGATGGCCTTCGTACACCTGCGCACCCACACCGAGTTTTCTGTTGTCGACGGCACCCTGCGCATCGATGAAGCCGCCCGCGCCGCCGCGCAGGATCGGCAGGTGGCCTTGGCCATCACCGACCTGGGCAATCTGTTTGGCGCGGTCAAGTTCTATCGGGCTTGTCGGTCCCAAGGGGTCAAGCCGATCATCGGCGCCGACCTGTGGATGGAGCCCGATGCCGGCACCGACCGCCCCGCCTCCAGGCTCTTGGTGTTGGTGCAGAACGCGCGCGGCTACCTGAACCTGTCTGATCTGTTGGCGCGCGCCTGGACGGGCAACGTCAACCGTGCAC
>RFPX01000482.1 GCA_009925955.1 Betaproteobacteria bacterium | reverse complement strand
ACCCTTAGGCAGTGCAGCGGCCATGCGCAGCCTGAACACCCCCTGTGGACCCACACGGTGTGGAATGCCTTGTGGCCCCAGCGGGTGTTGAACTCGGCTACGGCGCACCATGTGCAGCGGGTGTTTGAGTCGCCCCTTTGGGCGGCCTTGGTGCTGTTCGGCACCCTGGCTTTTGCGTTTTCGGCAACCTTGGAGGCCATCGAGCGCGGTTATGGCCTCTGGGGTCGCCTGTTGATCGCCATGGCCGCCAGCATGGGCGGGGGCGCCATACGAGACCTGTTGATTGGGGGCAACCGCCTGCCGTTTTACTTCATGTCCGATGCGGCCTATCCGGTCGGCATCTTCCTCATCGTGATGGCCTCGTCATGGTGGGTCAAGCCGCCTTCGGCGCCGGGGCAGGCTTTGCCCCTGGCGCGTACCCGGCAGTGGTGCGAGACCTTGGGCTTTGCCCTGATCGCGGTCAACGGCGCGATGGTGGCTTTGATGGCCCAACTGGCTTGGTTTTGGGCGCCGTTTTGCGCGGCCATTTCCTGCACCGGCGGCGGCCTGCTGCAGGACGTGCTGATGAACCGAGAGCCTTCGGCCTTCCGCGGAAAGCTCTTTGAGGAAACCGCCATGGTGACGGCCCTTTGCCTGCTGGTGGTGCTCTTGGTGGCCAACCACTTTGAGCATTCCATGGGGCCAGTGCTGGCCAGCGTGGTGCTGGCATTAGGGCTGGCGGTGGCCTTGCAAGACTGGATCAGGCGAGGCAAGCCCCGCCTGATGCCGCGCCCGCCGGCTTAGGCCTGCGGCGGCTGCCGGGGGTTCACTGGGCGGGCGGCTTCTTCTCGCCCGCTGTCCTGCGCATCGTCGTACGCCTTGAAAGCGCCTTTGCCGATGCCCGGTTCAGAACGCCGGGGGCTCACCTCAGGGTCGATCGACACCTCGCGCTGTTGGTGTCGCGGCGTGGCTTCTTGGCCCTCAGGCAACTGGCCCTCGGGGGTGAGCCCTTTGACTTCGTTGAGAAGCTGCCGATAAACC
>RFPX01000481.1 GCA_009925955.1 Betaproteobacteria bacterium | reverse complement strand
GTTTGAGCCCTTGCTCCGCCACGGCTCAGGGCTTCGCGACATCGACTTCGAGTCACTGGTTCGCCAACACCAGGGCTTCATTCGGGCCTGGCTGCGGCGCCTCACTGAAGGGGACACCGCCCTGGCCGACGACCTGGCGCAAGACACCTTTTTGCGCGCGCTGCGTGGCCTGCAGGGCTTTCGCGGCGAAGCGCAGCCCCGCACCTGGCTGGCCCGCATCGCCCTGCACGCGTGGCACGACCACCTGCGCGCGAAGCAGCGCAGCCCCGTGTTGGCATCCGGTGTGTGGCCGTCAGAAGACGACCCCGCCGATGACGCGCGGGACCCCCACGCAGCGGACGGCGTCGCCCCGGGGCCCTCGCTGGCAGACCTGGTGGCCAACCGTGTGGACCTCGAACGCGCCCTCCAACAATTGTCCGAAGGCGAGCGCACCGTCATCATTCATGCGTGTTGGGGCGACCTCAGCATGTCCGAAATTGCCGAGCTCACCGGCACACCCTTGGGCACGGTGAAGTCGCTGTACCGCCGGGGCCTACAGCGTCTGCAGTCCATGATGAGCACCACCAGCACCACACAGGGATCAACATGACGGATCGGCACGTGCTCGAGCAACAACTCAAAGCCTTGGCGAATGAAGAAGCCCGGGCGCTAGAAGGCGACGTGTTTTTGGCGCGCCTGCAGGCTGCTGCCACGGCCTCATCCCAGGCTTCAGCCCCAGCGAAGACCTGGGCTGCTTGGCGCCTCCTCCCAAGCTTGGCGATGACCTGTGCGCTGGTGGTGACGCTGTGGGTCACACTGCACCTTTTCGAAGGTGCCTCGGCACACTGGGCGGTGGTTGTCGAAGCATCTGCGGATGCAGACCTGGCCCATCTGCCGTGGGCCCTGGCATCCACAACAGGGATGCAGGCACTGGGATCGCACCTTGCCGGCTTAACGCTTTGCGCGTGGCTGGCGGGGTGTGTTTGGTGGATGTCCCGTGCCTCCTGGTGGCCCAGGGGATCGTGGAGAGACGCGCGATGA
>RFPX01000049.1 GCA_009925955.1 Betaproteobacteria bacterium | reverse complement strand
TCTTCCGCATCATCGAGCGCCTGCAAAGTGAGGGCACGTCCATCTTGCTGGTGGAGCAAAACGCGCGGGCGGCGCTGGAGGTGGCCAACCATGGCTACGTGCTGGAAACCGGCTCCATCGCGGTGGAAGGGCCCGCGGCCGAACTGGCCCACAACCCGCGAGTGATTGAAAGCTACCTGGGCGCCACCCAGCGCGAAGCGGCTTGAGATGACGGGCAAGGGCGTGCTGGACACGACGCTGGGCTTTCACATCGCCCGGGCCTCGGTGGTCGCCTACGATGCCTTCGAGCAGCACATTGGAACCCCGCACGGGCTGCGCAAGGTCGACTTTTCCCTGCTGATGCTGGTGGCCGAGCACAGCCATCTGGCGCCCAAGGTTCTGGCCAAGATGCTCTCGCTGACCGCGCCCAAGCTGAGCATGGTGCTGGACCGCATGCAGGCGCGTGGCCTGATCGACCGCACCCCCGACCCGCTGGACCGGCGTTCGGTGCAGGTGACGTTGACCGCGGAGGGTGTGCGCCTGGCCCGAGCACTCGAGCCCGTGGCACGGCGCATGGAGCAGGGCCTGAAGAAGCGCTTGAGCGCAGCCGACCATGCTCGCTTGATACAACTGTTGAGCAAGCTGGCGTCGCCACCCGGCTGAGGCCAGGGCCAGCACCCCGCTGGGGCAGCGGGCTTGTGGGCGCGCTAGCATCGCAGCTTGGAGGACAGTCCCATGGATTCCCTGGATCTGCAGGTGCTTGAACAGGCGCGCGACTGGGCGCGCGAAGGCCATCCGGTGTGGCTGGTGACCGTGATCGAGACCTGGGGCTCGGCGCCCCGGCCGCCGGGTGCCCTGCTGGCCATGCGCGGCGATGGCCAGGTGGTGGGCTCGGTGTCGGGCGGCTGCGTGGAAGACGACCTGATCGAGCGGGTGCGCCATGGCGAGCGGGTCGGCCGGCCCACCCTCATCCAGTATGGTGTGAGCAAGGACGAAGCGGCGCGTTTCGGGCTGCCCTGTGGCGGCAATCTGCGCCTGGTGCAGGAGCCGTTGACCGACGTGGCCTGGGTCGACGAGGTGCTGCACAGAACCGCCCAACACGAGATCGTGGCCCGCACCCTGTGCCTGCAGACCGGCTCGGTGACGCTGCACCCGGGTGCGCGCGGTCAGGCGTTTTCCTTCGATGGGCAAACGATGCGTTCGCTGTTTGGCCCGCGCTGGCGCCTGCTGATCATCGGCGCCGGGCAGCTTTCGCGGGCCGTGGCGCAAATGGCCTTGATGCTGGACTTCGAAGTGATTTGCTGCGACCCCCGGGAGGAGTACCACCTGAGCTGGGACGTGCCCGGTACCGTCTTCAGCAAAGCCATGCCCGATGACCTGGTGCAGTCGCTGGAGCTGGATCCGCACAGCGCCGTGGTGGCGGTGACGCACGACCCCAAGCTCGACGACCTGGTGCTGCTGGAGGCCCTGAAGTCGCCGGCTTTCTATGTCGGGGCCCTGGGCTCGCGCGGCAACACGGCCAAGCGCAAGGAACGCCTGAAACTCTTTGACCTCAGCGAGGCTGAGATCGGGCGATTGCATGGGCCCATTGGCCTGGACCTGGGCGGCAAGACACCGGCCGAGGTGGCCGTGTCCATCCTGGCCGAGGTGATCGCCGTGCGCAGCGGCACGGCGCTGCTGCAAAAGAAGCTCGGGTCTTCCGTCCCGGCGTGTTCGCTGATCACCCCATGATCGCCGCCTGAGTACCCCATGAGCGCCTCCGAACACACGCCCCTAGACTGGCCCGGCACGGGCACCCACCGCATTCCCTTTGGCGTGTACACCAGCGCCGAGCTGCACCGGTTGGAGCTGGAGCGGCTGTTCTACAAGAACCACTGGCACTATGTGGGCCTGGAGGCTGAAGTGCCCCAGCCAGGGGACTTCAAGCGCACCGTGGTGGGCGAGCGCAGCGTGGTGCTGGTTCGTGCGCTGGACGGGCAACTGCACGTGGTGGAGAACGTGTGCAAGCACCGCGGCATGCAGTTTTGCCGCGAACGACATGGCAACCGAAAGGAGTTTGTCTGCCCCTACCACCAATGGAGCTACACGCTCAGCGGCGATCTGCAGGGCGTGCCCTTTCGCCGTGGGGTGCGCCAGGAGGGCAAGGTCCATGGCGGCATGCCCGCCGATTTCGATCCCCGTGAGCATGGCTTGACCCGGCTGCGCGTGGCCACGCGCGGGGGCGTGGTGTTTGCCACCTTCGACCATGAGATGGAGTCCTTGGAAGACTTCATCGGGCCGTCCATCCTGCGATGGTTTGACCGGATGTTCGATGGCCGCGGCCTGACCGTGCTGGGCTACAACCGCCAACGCATCCCGGGTAACTGGAAGCTGATGCAAGAGAACATCAAGGATCCCTACCACCCAGGACTCCTGCACACCTGGTTTGTCACCTTCGGCCTTTGGCGTGCCGACAACAAGGCCGAGCTGCAGATGGACCGCCACCACCGCCACGCGGCCATGATCTCCACCCGAGGCGCCACCGGGGCCGCTTCGCAGGTCACCCAGGTCTCCTCCTTCAAGGAAACCATGAAGCTGCACGATGACCGGTTCTTGGACATCGTGCCCGAAGCCTGGTGGGGTGGGCCCACGGCGGTGATGACCACCCTGTTTCCCAGCGTGATCCTGCAGCAGCAGGTCAACAGCGTGTCCACCCGCCACATCCAGCCTGATGGCCACGGCCACTTCGACTTTGTGTGGACCCACTTCGGTTACGAGGACGACGACCCGGCCATGACACAGCGGCGCTTGCGACAGGCCAATCTGTTTGGCCCGGCGGGCTTTGTTTCCGCCGACGACGGTGAGGTGATCGAGATGTGCCAAGAGGCTTTCGAGCGCGCGCAAGCCGGTCAGGGCCACGCCTTGGCCGAACTCGGCGGCCGCGAGGTGGCCGACAGCGACCACATGGTCACCGAGACCCTGATCCGCGGCATGTACCGCTACTGGCGCGGGGTGATGCAGCCATGACGGCGGTCAACCCGCAGGACCTGGTGGCGCTGACCCAGCTGCAGGCGCAAGCGGCCCGCCTGGCCGATGACGGCCGTTGGGTGGAATGGGCTGAGCTGTTCACCGACGATGGCCTGTACCTGCTGCAGCCGCGCGAGAACTTTGATCGCGGCTTTCCGCTGGCCACCATGCGCTTTGAAAGCAAGGGCATGCTGCTGGACCGTGCCTATGCGGTCACCGAGACCATCTTTCACGACCCCTACTATCAGCGCCACGTGGTGGGCCTGCCCTTCGTGCTGCAGGCCGAGCACGGCCGCATCCAGTGCGAGACCCACTATGCGGTCTTTCGCACCAAGCTCAACCAGGAGAGCACCGTCTTCAACGTGGGACGCTACCTCGACGAGGTGGTCCATACGCCGCAGGGCTGGAAGTTCGCGGTTCGGCGCGCGGTGTACGACAGTGAGATGATTCCCAACTCCATCATCTATCCGATCTGAGACCGGCCATCCGCCCATCATGAGCACCCCTTACTGGATCTACGCAGCCCAATGGGCCGATGTACAAGCACACGAGGTGCTGCCCGTGTCCACCGACGGCCACGACCTGGCGCTGTACAGCGTCGAGGGCCAGGTGCACTGCACCGCCAACCAATGCACCCATGGCAACGCCTTCCTGAGCGAAGGCTTTCTGATCGACGGCGAGATCGAATGCCCGCTGCACCAAGGGCGTTTCGACGTCCGCACGGGCCAGCCCACCTGCGACCCGGCCTGCGACCCGGTGCGGGTGTACCCCGTCAAGATTGAAGACGGCCGTGTGTACGTGGAGCTGAGTTGAGCGGGCATCAGCCGCACTTCCCACCAGAAAGATCACGATGAAACTGCCCCCTGGCGCCCTGGCGGGCATCCGCGTGCTGGACCTTTCGCGTGTGTTGGCGGGCCCGTCAAGCACGCAAATCCTGGCCGACCACGGCGCCGATGTGCTCAAGGTGGAACCGCCCTCGGGCGATGAAACCCGCACCTGGGGCCCTCCGTTTGATGCGCAGGGCACGGCGTCGTACTACCACGGCCTGAACCGCAACAAGCGCGGCATCACCCTGGACCTGAACACCGAGGCCGCGCGCGTCCAGGTCCTGGAGCTCTTGGCGGAAAGCGACGTGTTGGTCGAAAACTTCAAGACCGGCACCATGGACAAGTGGGGCCTGGGCTGGCCGGTGCTGCGGGAGCGCTTTCCGCGTCTGGTGTATTGCCGGGTCACCGGATTCGGTGCAGACGGGCCTTATGGCGGACTGCCCGGTTACGACGCGGCCATCCAGGCCCTGATCGGGCTGATGAGCGTCAACGGTGAGCCCGATGAGCGGGGCGGCCAGCCCCTGCGGGCCGGGGTGCCGGTGGTGGATTTGGCCACGGGGCTGAACGCCGCCTTGGGCGTGACCCTGGCGCTGTTCGAGCGTGAACGCAGCGGCCGTGGGCAGTTTCTGGAGGTGGCGCTCTACGATGTGGGCCTGACCCTGCTGCACCCCCACACCGCCAATCACCTGATGGATGGCCGCATCCCCAAACGGACGGGCAACGACCACCCCAACATCAGCCCCTACGATGTTTTTCCCACCGGCAGTGAACCCCTGTTCCTGGCCGTGGGAAACGACCGGCAGTTCAGCCAGCTGTGCCAGGGGATCGGGGCGCCCGAGCTGGCCAGCGACGCCCGCTTCACCAGCAACGCCCTGCGGTCTAAACACCGTGCCGAGCTGCGGCCCCTGTTGGAGGCGGCCCTGGCGCGCCACGAAGGCAAAGCCCTGGCCGTGCAACTGCTGGAGGCCGGCGTGCCGTGCGCGCCGATCCAAGACATCGCCGCCGCGCTCCAAGACGCCCACACCGCCCACCGGGGCATGGTGGTGCAGGTGGGCGAACACTACCGGGGCATCGGCTCGCCCATCAAGCTCGAGCGCACACCCCCGAGCTACCGCCTGCCGCCGCCCCCCCGCTCGGGGTCTTGAAACCCCGCGCGCTGCCCCCATCTGCCCACAGGTCCGGGTTCGTGCGCGCCTCCTGCGTGCAGCGCGCCAGCCTTCCCCTCACTTGATCCTTACCCCAGGCATATGGAAAAGAAGACCCTGTCGTTTCAGGCCGAAGTGCAGCAAATCCTGCACCTGGTCACGCACTCCCTGTACTCCAACAAGGAAATCTTCCTGCGCGAGCTGATTTCCAACGCCTCAGACGCCTGCGACAAGCTGCGTTTTGAAGCCCTGGACAAGGCCGAGCTGTTTGAAGACCAGCCCAACCTGGAGGTGCGCATCCTGGTCGATGCCGCCAACAAGACCCTCACCATTCGCGACAACGGCATCGGCATGAGCGCCGAAGAGGCCGTGGCCAATCTGGGCACCATCGCCAAGAGCGGCACGCGCGAGTTCATGTCGCGCCTGGAAGGTGACCAGAAGAAAGACGCCCAGCTCATCGGCCAGTTTGGCGTGGGCTTCTATTCGGGCTTCATCGTGGCCGACCGCATCACGGTGGAAACCCGCCGCGCGGGCGTTCCCGCCGATCAGGGCGTGCGCTGGAGCAGCGGGGGCACGGGCGAGTTCGAGGTGGAAACGATCACCAAGGCCAGCCGTGGCACCGACATCATCTTGCACCTGCGCGAAGGCGAGGACGAGGACTATCTGAAGTCCTGGAAGTTGAAGCAAGTGATCGGCAAGTACTCCGACCACATTTCGTTGCCCATCCTCATGCAAAAAGAGGAGTGGGACAAGGACAAGAGCGAATACGTCACCCAGGACGAGTGGGAGACGGTCAACAAGGCGGCAGCGCTGTGGGCACGCAGCAAGAGCGACGTGACCGACGCCGAGTACCAGGCCTTCTACCAGCAGATCAGCTACGACCAAAGTGCGCCGCTGGCCTACACCCACAACCGCGTGGAAGGCCGCAGCGAATACACGCAGCTGCTGTACATCCCGGCCAAGGCCCCGTTTGACCTGTGGAACCGCGACAAGCGCGGCGGCGTAAAGCTCTACGTCAAGCGCGTCTTCATCATGGACGACGCCGAGGCCCTGATGCCGGTGTACCTGCGCTTCGTCAAGGGTGTGATCGATTCGAACGACCTGCCGCTCAACGTCAGCCGTGAGCTGCTGCAGGAAAGCCGCGATGTGAAGGCCATCCGGGAGGGTTCCACCAAGCGGGTCCTGTCCATGCTCGAGTCCCTGGCCGACTCCGACAACGCCGACGACAAGCGCAAGTACGCCGACTTCTGGAAAGAGTTCGGCGCGGTGCTCAAGGAAGGCATTGGCGAGGACATGGCCAACCGCGAGCGCTTGAGCAAGCTGCTGCGCTTTGCCTCGACCCACGGCACCGGCGACGAACCCGAGGTGTCCTTCGCCGACTATGTGGGCCGCATGAAGGAGGGCCAGGAGGCGATCTACTACATCACCGCCGACACCTTGGCGGCGGCCAAGAACAGCCCGCAGCTGGAAATCTTCCGCAAGAAGGGCATCGAGGTGCTGCTCTTGTCGGACCGGGTGGACGAGTGGATGCTCTCGCACCTGTACGAGTTCGATGGCAAGCCGCTGCAAAGCATCGCCAAGGGTGCAGTAGACCTGGGCAAGCTGCAAGACGAAGAGGAAAAGAAGCAGGCCGAAGCTGCGGCCGAGGCCTTCAAGCCGGTGCTCGACAAGATCAAGGAAGCGCTCAAGGACCGCGCCAAGGATGTGCGCGCCACCACCCGCTTGGTGGACTCACCCGCTTGCCTGGTGGTGGAAGAGGGCGACATGAGCGGGCACTTGGCCCGCTTGTTGAAGCAGGCGGGCCAGGCGGCGCCGGCGTCTCAGCCCATCCTGGAGGTCAACCCTTCACACGCCTTGGTCAAGAAGCTCGAGAGCGACGAGGCGCACTTTGCCGACTTGGCTCACCTGCTGTTCGACCAGGCCGTGTTGGCCGAAGGCGGCGCCTTGGAGAACCCCGCCGAGCATGTGCAGCGGGTGACGCGTTTGTTGGTGGCTTGACCGCTTGGGTCGCCCGGCTCAGTGCCCGGCGACCCAGTTCTCGATGCGCAGTCCCTCAAAGCTCTGAAAGTCGGCCTCGTTGTTGGTGACCAGCGTCACCCCCATGGCCAGCGCTTGTGCGGCAATCAGTTTGTCCAGCGCGTCCCGGTTGCGGGCGCGGTGTGCTGCACGCAAGGGCCTGTAGGCGTGCGCAGCCGTGGCATCGAAGGCCACGGCCGGGATTTCTTCCAGCAGCGCTTGAAGGGCCGCCTGGTTTCGCCGCCGTGCGGTTCCGGAGCTGGCCACCCCATAGGCCAACTCGGCCAAGGTCACGGTCGACATCACCACATCACCCACAAAACACTGCGCAAACCGCTCACGCACCTGCGGCGGCTGGTGTTTCATCAGGTAGATACAGATGTTGGTGTCCAGCAGGTAGCGGGCCGTCACAGCTTTTCCCGCCGTCCTTCGGTGTTGCGGCCACGGCCTTCGGCCATGAAATCGGGGGAAAAGCGCGCGAAGGTGCTCAACACATCACCCATGCGGCGAGCCGCTGGGCGGATGCGCAATTCCTCCCCGTGGCGCTCGATGACCAGTTCCACATCCCAGGAGCTGTAGGCCAACTCCGATGGAATGCGCACGGCTTGCGAGTTGCCGTTCTTGAACAGTTTGGTGGGGGTCATAAGGCCTTGTTTCTCTATGGATGTACATGTACATCCTAGCGGCAAGGCCAGCACCTGTCGATCCCCCAGTCGGGGCGCTCGAGCGAGGTGGTCAGGTGTGGTGACCCGGGGTGTCCGCCCTCAGGATTGCACTCGGTTCACCCCGCGGCCATCAGCTTCTTGGCCAGGCTCCAGCGGTGCACCTCGCTGGGGCCGTCGTAGATGCGAAATGGCCGCACATCGCGCCAAATGCGCTCCACGATGGTTTCGCCGGTCACGCCCTGGCCACCCAGGATCTGCACGCAGCGGTCGACGATGCGGTAAATCGCCTCTGAGGCAATCACCTTGGTCATGCTGGACTCGGTGTTGGCCTTGCCGCCTTGGTCCAGCACCCAGGCGCAGTGCCAGATCGACAAGCGCGCGGTGTGCAGGTCCAGTTCGTTGTCGGCCAGCATGAAGCCCACGCCCTCGTGTTCGCCCAAGGGTTTGCCAAAGGCCGTGCGGCTGCGGGCATGGGCCAAGGCCACGTCGTGTGCACGACGGGCCGCACCCAGCCAGCGCATGCAGTGGGTCAGGCGCGCGGGGGCCAAGCGCACCTGGGCGTAGCGAAAGCCCTTGCCCAATTCGCCCAGCACCGCGTCTGGCCCCACGCGCACGTTGCTGAAACTCACCACGCAGTGCCCGCCGGGGAAGCAGCGGTCCAGGGAGTCCATTTGCCGCTCCACCGTGATGCCCGGCGCGTCCATGTCGGACAGGAACATCGTGGCCGATCCATC
>RFPX01000480.1 GCA_009925955.1 Betaproteobacteria bacterium | reverse complement strand
GCGCCGCGGTACACCGGTATCCCCAGGCCACCGAAGTAGTCCTCAAACACCTCGTCCAGGGTGAGGGTCCAAAACCCATCACCCGGCGTGCAGTTGGTGAAGGCCCCGAGCATCACGCCCGACAGTCGGTCCAACACCCCGGCCAGCTTCAGGGTCGACAGCATGCGGTCAACCCTGTAGATGAATTCGTTGATTTCTTCCAGGAACAGGATGGCACCGTCAAAGGACCGCAGATAGCCTGAACCGCACAAGGACGACAGCACCGCCAGGTTGCCGCCCAACAGTGGGCCACGGGCCACGCCCGGGCGGATGGTCAGCGTTCGGTCCTCGCGCGGGGCCGGCAGTGAACCCTTGTCGGATTCGTTGCGCATGAGCACCGGCGTGCCTTCCATGGCCACGCCCCGGAAGTGGCGCCAGCTGAATTCGTTCCATTCAGAGACCGCTGCTGGGCAGTGGTAGGTGACCAAGCCGGTTTGGCTGTGTACCGCGTGCAACAGCGCGGTGATGTCGGAAAACCCACCCACGAACTTCGGCGTTCGGCGCAACTGTGCGTAGTCCAGCAGGGGCAGGATCCGGTTCGCGCCAGACCCGCCGGTGATGGCCAACACGCCGTGTACATCGGGGTCTTTGAACATGGCGTTCAGCGCTGCAGCGCGCTGTGCATCGGTGCCGGCGAAGTGACCGCGCCGCGCCCGCAGGTGCGGCGACTCCTTCACCTTGAAGCCCAGGGCCGTCAAGGTGTCGATGGCCGCGGGGGTGCCGAGCAGTGCATACGGCGACTGCAGCGCCCCGGTGCTGATGCCGCTCACCAGATCGAAGGTAGGCATGCGCTCGTCGCTTCGGGCGCGCCACCCCCGCAGAAACCCGGCGCCGAAGGCGCCGTTCTGCCCGCCGCCCGAGAGCAGCAGGACATCGAGCGTACGGTCGCCCCGGCGCACGACGCGCCGCACCAGACGTTCCACGATACTGTCGCGCGTCGCGCGGTCCTGCTGCGCCTGGCGCGGCGCGCGACAGTATCGT
>RFPX01000479.1 GCA_009925955.1 Betaproteobacteria bacterium | reverse complement strand
ACATCGTGCAGCAGTTGCGGCACGATGTAGCCAATGGACACCCACTGTCGAGTGCCATGGCACGGCACACCAGCAGCTTTCCGGCCCTGTACCGGCAGTTGGTGGCCGTGGGCGAATCGGCCGGGGTGATGGACCACACCCTGGATCGGCTGGCCCTGCACGAAGAAAAGGCCTGGGCCCTGCGCCGGCAAATACGCGCGGCCCTGGTGTACCCACTGGTGGTGGTGCTGGTGGCGCTGGCGGTGGTGGCGCTCATCTTGGCGGTGGTGGTGCCCACCTTCGACTCGGTCTTTGCCTCCTTCGGGGCCGAGCTGCCGCTGCCCACGCGGGTGGTGCTGGCGGCCTCTGAGTGGCTGGTCCTTGCGTGGTGGCCGGCCCTGATCACGCTGATGGCGGATTACGCCCACCGCGATACGGCCCTGGAGATCCGCCAGGACGGGCAGCGCTACAGCCTGCAGCTGCGCGACGGCCTCGGAGATCTGGTGCAGAACCTGCTGCCGGTGGATCTCTCCACCGCGGCCCTGCGCACCCTGGCCACCATCGCCCTGAAGAAACGCATCCTGCAATCGGATCTGGTGGAGCTGCGCGGCTCCGGTGCCTACGACCACATCAAGGAGCTGCTGGCCCAGAACTTCATCGAGCGCAAGCGCCAGAGCGAAGGGCGCTCCTTTTGGCTCACCCTCAGCGAAAAGTTTCACCGCACCTTCTCGGTGAAAACCGACGACCTGGTGCCCCGCCGTCAGGCCCGCGCCGAGGCAGAGGACAGTGTCGACGCCGGAGCGCACGAGGCGAATGCGGAATCCGAGGACCTGCAGTGGGTGCGCATCGACGATGTCGCGGGGTTCGACCTGCACCCGGGCCTGCGCGGCTCGTGGGGCGAACTCATCGTCCACCTGAAGTCCACACTGGCCTGAGCCGTGAAGAAGCGATCCGTCCTTCTCCTGCTGTGCGCGTCCGGGCTCGGGTCCATGAGCTACGGCACGATGTTCACGATCATCGATGACCTGCGTGACAAGTACG
>RFPX01000478.1 GCA_009925955.1 Betaproteobacteria bacterium | reverse complement strand
GTCCTGTTCCTGCTGCTCCTGGGCTTCCTTGCGCTTGGCCTCTTCGTCCAGGTTGCCCGAGCCCGTGCGGTCGGCGGGGTTGTTCTCCGTCGGGCCGCCTTCTGAGCGCGGGGTCACGCGCTCCATCATGGCCGTTTGCCGAGGTGGCGCCGGGAAGCCCTCGGGGTCGATGATGGACTGACCGCCCAGAATCCCGCCCGAGCCGGAACTGCGGCCCATCTCCACAATGCTGTGGGAGGTGGACGCACGCGTGAATTCAGCCACCGACTTGCGTTTGTCTTCTTCGCTGGCGCCCAGCAGCCACATCAGCAGGAAGAAGGCCATCATGGCCGTCATCATGTCGGCCAGCGCAATCTTCCAGGCTCCACCGTGTGCGCCGCCATGGCCACCCACGATCTTCTTGACAATGATCGGCGCAACATTGCCTTCGCCTTCTGGGGCGGCTTCGGCCGCAGGCTCAGCGCTGGGCTGAGGCTGGTCCGTGTTGGCGCCCCCGGGCGCAGCCTCGGGCGGCGCGGCGGCACCGCCCTCGGTCTTTTCCGGTGCTTCGATCTCGGCTGCTTCAGCCATGGCTTACTTGCCCCGCATCCCGTCGAACACCTCGGAGAAGGAGGGCTGCTTTTCGTGGCTGATGGACACGCGGGCAGCTTCAATGATCAGCGGCATGGGATGGCCATGCAGCGTGCCCACGATGAGCTGCTTGACCACGTGGTAGATCTCACCTTCGTCGTCGATGATCTGCTTGAGCCGGTTGGCCATCGGGTCCACCAAGCCGTAGGCAAAGAACACGCCCAAGAACGTGCCCACCAGAGCGCCACCGATCAGGCCGCCCAGCACCGGCGGGGGCTGGTCGATTTTTTCCATGGTTTTCACCACGCCCAGCACGCAGGCCACGATACCCAGGGCGGGCAGAGCGCCAGAAAGCGAAGCCAGCGCGTCGGCTGCCTTGAGTTCAGCATGGTGGTGGGTCTTGATGGCGGTGTCCATCACCTCTTCCACGGCGTAGGGCGACAAGCTGCTGGAGGACACCACCA
>RFPX01000477.1 GCA_009925955.1 Betaproteobacteria bacterium | reverse complement strand
CGGCGGTGGCCATGCCACCCGCGGTGGGGCCTGCCCCACACCGCCCCCACCCCCACCACCACCGGCGCACGCCAGTAGGGGCCATAGGTGCCATACGTGACATAGGGTCCGTATGCGTAGGGTGCTGCCGCCATGACCACCGTATGCGTGACCACCGTACCGGCCAGCGGGGGCGCCATGCCGGCGACGGCCAGGGCTGGGTCGGCCGGCGCCGCTGCGCTGGCCACGGGTGTCAGCTGAAGCTGAATACTGGCTCCGGGGTGATAGGGCAGAACTGTGGTGTACGCCTGTCCCGCCCATTCATAGGCCACCTGAAATGCCATCACGGGGGCCGGGCCACTGTGCGTCACGCAGTTGCGTACGGTCTGGGTGCGGCCGCCCTGCTCGGCCTTGTCGCCTACAAGTGCCCCACCCACCACACCCGCTGCCGTCGCCAGCGCCTGGCCAGAACCACCCCCGACCTGGCTGCCCAGGGCCGCACCCACCAGGGCACCCGCCAGGGCGCCTGCTCCACTGGTCGGCGCAGGCACCTCGGCGGCCTCTGTGCACACCACGCGGCTGGCCGGTGCCGCCTGTGCCACGCTGGTCACCGACAACACCCTGGCCGTGACCAGGCTGGGGGCTGGCGTGGGAACCACCGGCGCTGGAACTGCGGGGCTGGCCACCGGCGCCGGTGGCGCGGCCGGGCTCGTCGGCACCGAACCGGTGGCCACTCCCACGGACGGCGCCAGCAAGCCACCAGGCACTGCGCCAGGCGAAGAGTCGGGAACCACCACCGTTTGCGCAGCGGCCGACCCCACCAGGACACAGGTGAGAAGCGGACCCAGGCGCAGGATCGACAAGCGCGGTGAACCCGGCTTCCGGGCCGATGGGGTCACTGGGCTGGCCTGGCTGCTGTCGAGATACGAGGGAACAAGGACTCGGCTTGGCGTCATGGGGCATCTCCGGTACACAGGCACGCTGCGCGCTGGGCCTATCCAGGCCCTGGGCGCACAGCAGCCCAACGCTCACAAGTCTACGCCCAGGCGGGATGACC
>RFPX01000476.1 GCA_009925955.1 Betaproteobacteria bacterium | reverse complement strand
GCACCTCAACGGCCTGCCCGACCTGCACCGAGCGCGCAGCTTGCTCGGGCAAACCGCCCACGACCCACACCCGGGTGAGGTCTGCAACGGTGAAGAGCGGGTCGCCGGGCTGTGCCACCTGCCCCTGACTCACCTTGCGCTCGATCACCGTGCCGGCCAAGGTGGAGCTGACCGCCGCATGCGGGACCAACTGACCCTGTTGGCGCAAGCGACCCACCGCATCGCTGGGGACGCCCATCATCTGCAGCTGATCGCTGGCCGCCTTCAGCTCGGCTGTGGCAATGGCCAATTCAGACTGGCGACGCTGCAGCTCCGCCGCCCCGATCACATCGGCACGCAACAGTTGCTGTGCCCGGTCTTCAGCCCGCTCAGCCAACTCGCGGTTGGCATGCGCACGCAGGTAGGCCAACTGAGCCTGGGCCAACTCAGGACTGGAGACGTGCGCCATGGCCTGACCGCGCGAGACGCGGTCACCCACGTCCACCAAGACCTCCGTGACCCGGCCGGTAACGGCCGCCCCGATGCGGGTGACCTTCTGTTCATTGGCCTCAATACGCCCGGAAACCTCTTGAACCGATGCCAATTCATGCTCACTGACGGGCACCGACTTGAAACGCTCCAGCATCTCCGGCTTCACGCTCACGCGCAAGGCGTCATCTGCGTTGCTGTCAGGGCCCGCCGGCGCGGCAGCAACGGACTTGCTCGAAGCGCCGGGTGCCGGCTTCTGGGTGTCGCCACAGGCGGTCAACACCATCACACAAGCAGCGGCCACAAGCGCCGGCTTGAACAGTTTCGAAGGCAGGTTCATGTCAATCAAAGGGGTGAAGGCGTCAAGGGATTGGGTGGCGATCAGGGGGATCGTGCGCCCACTGCAGTCAGGGTTGTGAGCTGGCATGGCGCCCCTCCAACCGCTCAAGTTCGATCAGGGCAGCCTGGGCTTCGTAACGCGCCTGGATGAGGTCTGCACGCAAGGAGCGCAAGACGCGCTGCGCGTCCAACACGTCCAGGATTCCGCGCTCGCCAAACCGCCAGGCCGC
>RFPX01000475.1 GCA_009925955.1 Betaproteobacteria bacterium | reverse complement strand
CAGGCGATCCACGAGATCGACATCGCCCGCTGGTTCCTGAACACCCACGAGGTGTCCCCGGAAGTCGTCTCCGTCGGCGGCCGCTTCGGCTACGTCGACTGCGCCGAGACCCCGAACACCTTCATCTCGATCCACAACTACGCCGACGCCCCGCTCATCACCGAAGTCTACGGCCTGACCTCCGACGGCAAGATCGACGGCCCGATGAACAAGTTCGGCAAGTTCAAGGAGAACAACCCCAACGAGAAGTCGGCCAAGTCGCCTGACATCGGCATCATCGTCGAGTGCGAGAACGCCACCATCGTCGTCCCCGACTACAACTCCGCCCAGGTCTACGACAAGGACGGCAAGTTCGTGAAAGAAGTGCAGGTGGCGAAGCAGACCCGCGGTGATGGCTCGGTGTGGGACATCGCGTTCTCGCGCGACCCGCAGCAGAAGTACCTGTACCTTGCCGACGGCAAAAACGAGCGCGTGTACGTGATGGACAGGCAGTCGCTCGAGATCCTCACCTGGTTCGGCGACGGCGGCCGTCAGCCCGGCCAGTTCTTCGCGGTGCACAGTATCGCCACCGACTCCAAGGGCAACGTGTACACCACGGAAACCTACGAAGGCAAGCGCGTGCAGAAGTTCAGCTACAAGGGCATCGGCGCGGTGCCGCGCGGCAGTCAGGGCGTGGTGTGGCCGACAGGGAAGTGACGCGCGGCAACACCGAAAGCTGAAGACTGAAAACCGAAAGCTCCCCCGTCGATCACGTGATCGGCCGGGGGAGCTTTCAGCTTTCAGTTCTCCGCTTTCAGTCGTTCACGGTGCTCGACCGGCTCCTCACTGAGGAAGCACACCCTGGCACTCGATTTCCACCTTGCCGCCCGGGACGACGAGCGCCGCGACGACGACCGTGGAGCGCGCGGGCGGATTGCTGGGGAAGAACTTCGTGTAGGCGCCGTTCATCCCCTGGAAGTTCATGCCAAAGGGAACCGCCGTGAAGTACTGCGCGGCAAATGTCTTGCCGGTCCAGAAGTAGGCATTGGCGTGGTTCAT
>RFPX01000474.1 GCA_009925955.1 Betaproteobacteria bacterium | reverse complement strand
GCTGAGCCTGGGCGAGGCGCATGCGCTGAACCTGGGGCTGGCTGTATTGGCTCTTTTGAGCATCACCGCTGGCACGCTGTACCAGAAGTTCAATGTCGGGCCCACCGATGTGCGCAGCGCGGGCGTGGTGCAGATGGCGGCAGCTCTGGTGGTGAGCCTGCCCCTGGCGTGGTGGGAACAAGAGCCTGCCGTGTGGCACCCGGAAATGGTGGTGGCCATGGCCTGGTCGGTGCTTGCGCTGACCATGGGCGCCAGCTCTCTGCTCTATCTCTTGATCCAGCGTGGTGCGGCAATGAAGGTGGCCAGCCTTTTCTACCTGGTGCCGCCCTGCACGGCGGTGATGGCCTGGGCCCTGTTCGATGAGCCGCTGGGCTGGGGTCTGTTGATGGGTTTCGGTTTGGCCGCTGCGGGCGTTGCACTGGTTCAGCGGGCTGCCCGCTGAGACCCGCGCTTGGCTGGCGCTACCGTATGGGGCGCTAGCCCATCAGCACATTCGCTGTCAACCGGGCTTTTCTGATCTGCAGGCCGCGCCACACCTCGCATTCGGAGCATAGAATTCGCCTCCCGCACTGTCTGCGACAGATCATGCGGGTGCTGAATCGAATCGCGCAGGCGCAGGTCTGCACAACGTATTGACTGGAGAAGATTGCTGTGAACAAAGGCGAACTGATCGAACACATTGCCAAGCAGGCCGACCTGTCCAAGGCTGCCGCTTCACGCGCACTGGAAGCTGTGATTGGCGGCGTGCGCACCACGCTCAAGAAGGGCGGCACCGTGTCGCTGGTGGGCTTCGGTACTTTCTCGGTGACCAAGCGCGCTGCGCGCACCGGCCGCAACCCCCGAACCGGCGCCACGATCAAGATCAAGGCGGCCAAGGTGCCGAAGTTCCGTCCCGGCAAGGCCCTGAAGGACGCGCTCTGATTCCCCCACGGACGTTCCCGTATGCGTGCGCGGCTGTGAGCCGTGCGCGTGCGGGTGCTTAGCTCAGTTGGTAGAGCGGCGCCCTTACAAGGCGTAGGTCGGGGGTTCGAACCCCTCAGCACCCACCA
>RFPX01000473.1 GCA_009925955.1 Betaproteobacteria bacterium | reverse complement strand
CAGCAGAGCTTGATGACGGGTTTGGTGTGGGGCACCAAGATCATCACCGACCCGTTTCACGATGTGTGGCTGTACCACAAGGCGCCGCTGGCCCTGATGCGGGGTGAGCGCTACGACCCCATGAGCCACGTCCATCAGCAGCACTGAGCGTGGGCAGGAGGTGGCGCTTGTCGCGCCACCTCTTCGCATCACAGACCCAGCATCTCCCGAAACACGCGACGCTTGATGTCCCGGTTGCTCATGGCCGGGCCACTCCACCAACCAGCGGCCTGCATCTCATGGGCAGCCGCCACGATGCGATCGGCAACCGCCTGGAAGGCACTGTCGGTGTAGTCAAGGCTGAAGATCATGCGACCGCTGCCGACCCAACTCAGCCACAAGCCGTGCTTGCGCAGGTAGAACTGAAACAGCCAGTTGAACCGCGACGGCCGCTCATAGAGAAAGGTCCACACGGTGCTCATGTTGGCCACACGCACCGGCAACCCTTCCCGCTGCAGCCGCGCGTTCAAGGCCGCGCAGCGACCGTCCCAGCGCTGATCCAGGCCTTCATAAAGCGCCTGTGTGGCGGGGTTTTCCAAGCGGTCCAGGAAGGCCTTCATCGCAGCCATCACATAGGGATGGGAGTTGAAGGTTCCTCGGGCAAAGCATACGTCGGCGGGGCGCTCGGGCCGGTAGCGTCGCATCAGGTTGGCCTTGCCGCACACCACCCCCACGGGGAAGCCGCCGCCCAGGGTCTTACCGTAGGTGACCATGTCGGCCCGCACGCCAAAGTACTGCTGGGCGCCTCCTGGGGCCAAGCGGAAGCCCAGGAAGACCTCGTCGAAGATGAGCACGATGCCGCGCTCGGTGCACACCTGGCGCAGCTTCTGAAGCCACTGGGTGTAGGCGGCCCGGTTGTACGCCGCTTTGCGGCTGCTGTCCACGAGAGTGGAGTCTCCGGGAGCCGCACTGTTGGGGTGCAAGGCCTGCAGCGGATTGACCAGGACGCAAGCGATGTTGCGGTGGGTACGCAGCACCTCCAGGCTCTTGTCGCTCATGTCCTGCAGGGT
>RFPX01000472.1 GCA_009925955.1 Betaproteobacteria bacterium | reverse complement strand
GATACGGTCACCCAAGAACACCGCCGGCACATTGGCCACCATCATGCCCAGGGTGGTGCCCAAGACCACGGCGACCAATTCGGTGTAGCGCGCTGCCAGCGCCACGGTGGCGATCTGGGTCTTGTCGCCCATCTCGGCCAAGAAGAAGGCCAAGACCGTGGTTCCAAACACGCCAAAGCGTTGCCGACCCGCTGCCGTTTCCTCATCGATCTCATCGGGAACCAACATCCAGGCCGCCATGGCCAGGAAGGACAGGCCAATCACCCAGCGCAGCACCTCCGGGCCCAGGGCCTGGGCCACCCACGCGCCCACCACACCGGCCAGCGCGTGGTTGAGCACAGTGGCCACGAAGATGCCGGCGATGATGGGCAGCGGCTTGCGAAAGGCCGCAGCCAACACAATGGCCAGAAGTTGGGTCTTGTCACCCATCTCTCCCAGGGCAACCACACCCGTGGAGATCAAGAAGGCTTCCATTGAGAACAGTGTAGCCACCGTGCTGCCACCAGCGGGTCAGGCTGCGCCGGCTCAAGCGCAAGCCGTGGGCCAAGGGTCAAGATGGCGCTGCGGTGCGCGGCCCTGCGCATTGCTGCCCCACAACCCACAGCCATCCCAAGGAGCCTAGACATGAGCGAACTGCGCCTGCTTGATCCCTTTCTCAGAGACCCGTTCGATGACACGCTGCGCAGCCTGATGCGCCCCTGGCGGCTGAGTGCCGCAGACGGTGCACCCCGCATGCGCGTGGACCTGTCGGAACAGGACGAACACTATGTGGTGAAGGCCGACATTCCCGGTGTGCGCAAGGAAGACATCGACGTGCGCATCGACGGTAACTTGGTCACGCTCAGCGCGCAGAACAAGTCCGAGAAAGAGGAGCGCGACGACGGCCGTGTGCTGTTCAAGGAACGCCAAGAAGGCTATGCCAGCCGCTCGTTCGCCCTGGACTGCCCCGTGGACGAAGCCCGTTCGGATGCGCGCTATGAGGACGGCATCCTGACGCTGAAACTGCCCAAGAAGGCAGCCGGTACCACCAAGCGCCTGTCCATCCAGTA
>RFPX01000471.1 GCA_009925955.1 Betaproteobacteria bacterium | reverse complement strand
TTCAATGTGGAAGTAAAAGGTGTGGTCGGGCTGTGCCGGGTCGTGCGGGTGGCGGCGCAGCGCCTCGTCCCAATCGATGACCTCGCCCACGTACTCGATCAGCACTTCACCTTTGCGCAGATCGGCCACCGCAAACACGCCCTTGCCATGAACGCCACTGCGGCGCACCTGGATGCGGCGCCCAGCCGGGCCGGCCGGTGCAGCCTTGGCAGCCTTCGGGGCGGGCGTGCGCCCGCGCGCGGGGCCCGCAGGGGTGGAAGAGGAGGAGCGGCCCTTGGCTTGCACGGTGTTGGACTTTGGGTACATTGAATTCATGGGTGCGCGCGTGCGTGTGCACACACGGGCGCGTGCACACGCACGCGAAGGAGCCGATTGTAGGCAGCCCGAGAGCGCCCCGATGAATGACCAAGGAAGCCGATTCGAATGAGCAAGACCCTCATCATTGCCGAGAAGCCCAGCGTGGCCCAGGACATCGTGCGTGCGCTCACGCCCACGGTGGGCAAGTTCGAGAAGCACGCCGAGCACTTTGAGAACGACACGCATGTGGTGACCTCGGCCGTGGGCCACCTGGTGGAGATCAAGGCGCCCGAGCAATACGACGTCAAGCGCGGCAAGTGGAGCTTCGCCCACCTGCCGGTGGTGCCGCCGCACTTCGATCTGGCCCCCATCGACAAGGCCAAGACCCGGCTCAACGCCGTGGTCAAGCTGGTCAAGCGCAAAGACGTCACGCGCCTGATCAATGCTTGTGACGCGGGGCGCGAGGGCGAGCTGATCTTCCGGCTGATCGTGCAGTACGCGGGCACGGAGAAGAAGCCCATCGACAAGCCCGTGGAGCGCCTGTGGCTGCAAAGCATGACGCCGCAAGCCATTCGCGAAGGCTTCGACAAGCTGCGCAGCGACGCGCAGATGCAGGGCCTGGCCGATGCGGCGCGCAGCCGCAGCGAGGCCGATTGGCTGGTGGGCATCAACGGCACCCGGGCCATGACGGCCTTCAATTCCCGCGACGGGGGTTTCTTCCTGACCACCGTGGGGCGGGTGCAGACACCCACG
>RFPX01000048.1 GCA_009925955.1 Betaproteobacteria bacterium | reverse complement strand
TGGGGCCCCAGGGCGTCCACGGCCACGGCCAGCACCAGGGCGCTGTCGACACCACCGGACAGGCCGATGATGGCGCCAGGAAAACCGTTCTTGCCCACGTAGTCGCGAACGCCGGTGACCAGAGCCTTCCAAGCCTGCTCCGGCGGGCTGGGCAGCGGGTCTATGGCACCGGTCAAGCGCAGGGCGGCCGCTGGGCTGCGGCCGCTTGGGCTTTCAGCCGGCATCGCACCCGAGGCCTGCACGTCCACCACCCACACCGCCTCCTGAAAGCTGGGCGCACGGGCCGCGAGCTGGCCATCGGCCTGCAGGGCGAAGGACGCCCCATCGAAAACCACCTCGTCTTGCCCGCCGGTGAGGTGCGCATACAGCAATGGCCGGCCAGTTTGCTGGGCGCACCGGGCCATGGCCGCTTCTCGCTCCGGTGCCTTGTTGAGGTGAAAGGGCGAGGCGTTGAGCACACACAGCAGCTGCGCGCCGGCCTGCACGGCCGCTTGAGCCGGCTCTTCAAACCAGGCGTCTTCGCAAATCAGCAGGCCCATGCGCACACCGTTGACCTCGAAAACGCCCGGCGCACCCGTGGACCCCGGCGCCGAGCGGCCCGAGGCAAAGTAGCGGCGTTCGTCAAAGACCTGGTAGTTGGGCAGCTCACGCTTGAGGTAGGTGAGCTCAACCACGCCATGGCGCAGTACCGAAGCGGCGTTGAAGCACTTGGGCACGTGGGTGGAGCGCGTGCGGTCGTCTTCGTGCCCGGGTAGGCGATGGGGATGGCCCACCACCACGGTCAGGCCTGCAAACACTTCAAGCGCTTGGGCCAACTCCTGCAAGGTGGACTGGCAGGCCGCCAGGAAACCAGGGCGCAGCAGCAGGTCCTCAGGTGGGTAGCCGCACAAAGACAGCTCCGGCGACACCATCAACTGCGCCCCCTGATCGTGGGCCTGCCGTGCGGCTTCGAGCAGCCGGGCCTTGTTGCCCTGCAAATCACCCAACACGGGGTTGATCTGGGCCAAAGCCACCTTCAACACAGCGGGCTCCGGCGGGGGGTCGACAATGCGGGGATGGGGGTTTCCAACACGGTCGCGGATTATGTCATTCGGGTCTTTTCCGACCCGGGTGAAGTGGACCCTGCGGCCTGGGACGCCTTGCTGCGGGAGCAGGCCCACCCGCTGCCCTTCATGCGCAGCGCCTATCTGCGCGCGCTGCACGACAGTGGCAGTGCCGTGGCGGCCACCGGGTGGCAAGCACAGTTCATCACCCTGTGGCGCGGGCCCACGCTGAGTGCGGCGTGCGCGGCCTATTTGAAGTCGCACTCCTACGGCGAGTACGTGTTTGACTGGGCGTGGGCCGAGGCGCACCAGCGCCACGGCCTGCCCTACTACCCCAAGCTCTTGTCGGCGCTGCCCTTCACGCCGGTGCCCGGCGCGCGGCTGCTGGCCCGCGACGAACACGCGCGACACGCGCTGGCGCGTGCGCTGGTCTCCCATGCCCAAGGGCTGGGGCTGTCCTCACTGCATGTGCTGTTCCCGGATGAAGCCGATGCGAGGGCCCTGGAAGAAGCGGGCTGCATGATTCGGCACGGCGTGCAGTTCCACTGGTGCCAAGACCGCGAAAACCCCATCGAGGACTTCTCGGACCTGCTGCAACGCCTGCACCGCGACAAGCGCAAAAAGATTCAACAGGAGCAGCGCCGGGTTCGCGAGGCGGGTGTGCACTTCAGCGTGCATGTCGGCGCCGAGATCGATGAGACCCTATGGGATTTGTTCTACGCCTGCTACTGCCAAACCTACCGCGAACACCACAGCACGCCGTACCTCAGCCGTGACTTTTTCGCGCGGCAGCAGCGCGACATGCCCGAAAACTGGGTGCTGTTCGTCGCCCACCAGGGTGGCCGGGCCATCGCGTGCTCGCTGGTGGCGGTGGACCCGCTGACACGCCACGCCTATGGCCGCTATTGGGGCGCCCTGGCGCATGTGCCCTGCCTGCACTTCGATGCCTGTTACTACCAACCGCTGCAGTGGTGCCTGCAGCAGGGGTACGGGCGATTCGAAGGCGGCGCACAGGGCGAGCACAAGATGGCCCGTGGCCTGATGCCGGTGGCCACGCGATCAGCCCATTGGCTGGCAGACCCGCGCTTTGCACATGCGGTGGATGACTTCCTGAAACGAGAAGGCGCCCATGTGGGCGCCTACTTGGACGAGCTGCGCGAACACAGCCCGTTCAAAGCCTAAGCCGCAAGGGCCTCAGGGCTCCTTGAAGTCCCCCGCCAACACCCACACCAGACGGTTGAGGTCGATGTGGCGGCGCCAGGCTTCCAAGGCCTGCTGCGGGGTGACCTTGGCGATGGCCTCGTCAAAGGCCTGGGCGCTTTGGAAGTTGCGGCCCAGCCACTCGTTGTTGACCAGGTTACCGGCCAGGCTGTCGTCCTGCGCACGCGACAAGCGACGGAAGTTCAGCAGGCCTTGCTTGGCCTGGGTCACCTCGGCCTCGGTGAAACCGTCCTTGAGGCTGCGCTCGAGTTCTTCGCGAATGGCGGCTTCCACGCGCGCACGGTTGGACGGGGCAAAGGCCGCTTGGCCCGCAAACATGGACGAGGCCTCGTGCGGGTTGAAGCTGATCTGCGTGCCCAGGCCGTAGCTCAGGCCCTCTTTCTCGCGCACCCGAACCCACAGGCGCGAACTGGGCGAGCCGCCCACGATGAAATTGGCCAGCAGCAGCGGCGCGTGGTCGGCGTCGAACTCCTTGACCGCCACGGGCAAGCGCATGCCCAAGACGGCGTTTTGCTTGTCCGGCGTGCGGGTCACCAAGCGGGCCGGCGGCAAGGCCACCAGGGGCGAGGGCACACGCTGCACCGCCGTGGCCGAAGCCCAGCCCGCGAAGGCCTTTTGCGCTGCCGCGCGGACGGCCGGCTCATCAAAGCTGCCCACCGCGCTGAACTGGGCCTGTGAGGCCCCGAGGAAACGGGCATGGAAATCGCGCACCTGTTGCAGGGTCAGGGCCTTCAGGCGCTGCTCGACTTCGGCGAAGCTGGGCGTGTAGCGCGGGTCGTCAGCGGCGTAGGGATTGCCGTGGCGCATCAGCGTGTTGGACACGATGGCACCGGGCTCGTCGCGCTGGGCCTGCAAGCCTGACAAGGCCTGGGCACGCACCTCTTCCAGGCTGGCCGCATCCAGCGCCGGCGTGCGCAGCATTTCGCCCATCAACTCCACCACGGCAGGCAGGTGCTCGCGGGTGGTCTTGACCGACACCTTGATGCTGGTGGCGCTACCACCGACCGACAGCTCGGCCTTCAGGGCCGTCAGGCGGTCCTGCAGCTCTTGTCGCGAGCGCTTCTGCGTGCCTTTGTCCAAGAGGCGAGACAGCATCATCGCTGCATCGCTGCGGCCCTTGAGAGCATCCAAGTTGCCGGTGCGCAGCACCAACTCGGCCACGGCTGCGTCGCCGCGGGTGGACTTGGGCAACAGGGCCAGCTTCAGGCCAGGCTCAATGGCTGCGCGGCGGGTGCGCGCTTCGATGTTGGCCGGCGTGGCCTCAAAGGACTCGACGCTGGCGAGTTTTTCAACCGGCTTGTAGTCCTTGAGCTGGGCCACCACGTCCACCGCAGCCGGTGCCGGCGCGCGCTCGGGCTTGGGGGTGGGGACGTACTGTGCGAAGGTGCGGTTGGCCGGCAACAGGTGGGCCAGGGCCACACGGTTGACCTGCTCGGTGGTGGCCGCCTTCACCCGGTCACGCAGCAAGAAGTACAAGCGCCAATCGCCCAGGGCCACGAACTCCGACAGGGCAATGCCCACTTCCTCAGGGTTGGTGAAGCGCTGCTCCCAATCGTTGAGCCACTTCGCGCGTGCGCGGTCCACTTCCTGCTGGGTAAAGGGGTTGGCTGCCAAGCCTTCAAGCGTCTGCAGCAGAGCGGTACGGGCGGCCTCGGTGTCTTGGTTGGGTGCCAGTTGGGCACCGAAGATCGCAAAACCCGGGTCGTGCAAGGGCGCCGAGAAGGCAAACACGGCTGCCGCCTTCTTGGATTCCACCAACGCCTTGTGCAGGCGCCCGGCCGGCGCATCGGTCATCAGGCCGCCGATGAGTTCCACCGCGGCCGTGTCGGGGTGCGCCCCGGGGGGCACGTGGTAGGCGCTGAACATCAGGGGAACGCCACCCACCCGGCGCAAGGTGACGCTGCGCTCGCCGTCCTGCACCGGGTCCAGGGTGTACAGGCGCGGCAGTTCGCGTTTGGGCTTGGGGATGGGGCCGAAGGCTTCGGTGATCATCGCCAGCGTGCGCTTCACATCGAACTTGCCCGAGACCACCAAGGTGGCGTTGTCGGGCTGGTAGTACTGGCGGTAAAAGCCGCGCAGCCGCTCGATGTCCACGCCTTCAACGTCGGCACGGGCGCCGATGGTGCTCTTGCCGTAGTTGTGCCACTGGTACATGGTGGCCAGGGTCTTTTCGAACAGGATGCGGCTGGGGTTGTTTTCCCCAATCTCCATCTCGTTGCGCACCACGGTCATCTCGCTGTCGAGGTCCTTCTTGGCGATGAAGGCGTTGACCATGGCGTCAGCCTGCCACCCGAGGTACCACTTGAGGTTGTCTTCGTTGTGCGAAAAGCTGGCGAAATAGTTGGTGCGGTCGACCCAGGTGGTGCCGTTGAAGCGCATGCCGCGCTGGCTGAACTGCGCCCAGCCATCGGGGTACTTCTTGGAGCCCTTGAACACCAGGTGCTCCAGCAGGTGGGCCATGCCGGTCTCGCCGTAGCTCTCATGGCGGGACCCCACACGGTAGGTCACGTTGACCGTGGTGGTGGGCTTGGAATCGTCTGGGGCCAACAGCACCTGCAGGCCGTTGGGCAGGCGGTACTCCACGATGCCCTCCACCGAGCGCACCTGCTGGATGCCCGCGGCGGCCTTGGCTGCGGGTGCTGCGCCAGCGGGGGAAGCCGCCTGCGCGGCAGATGCGGCCGGCGATGCGGCCGAAGATGCGGCCTGTGCGGCGGGTACGGCCAGCAGGGCCGCCAGTGCCCAACACAAGGGCCCGGCGTACGTGGTTCGATTCCAAGTGCTCATCACGCGTTCTCCAAAATGAAGAAGGGGCTGACGGCGCCTTGCTGCACCGGCAGCCCCGAGGGGCGTGATGTTAGCGGGCCTGGAGCCTTAGGCGCGCTTGCCCGCGGCGTAATTGCGGATACCGCTGACGATTTCCTGCTTGGCCGCCTCCGGGCCTTCCCAGCCCTGCACCTTCACCCACTTGCCCTTTTCCAGGTCCTTGTAGTGTTCGAAGAAGTGCTGGATGGCCTTCAGGCGCATTTGGTTGATGTCTTCGGGCTTGTTCCAGTGCTCGTAGATGGGCAGGATCTTGGTGGTGGGAACGGCCAGCAGCTTGGCGTCGCCCCCCGCTTCGTCTTCCATCTTCAGCACGCCCAGGGGCCGGCAGGTCACCACCACGCCCGGGGTCAGCGGGTAGGGCGTGATCACCAGCACGTCCACGGGGTCGCCGTCGTCGCTGAGCGTCTGCGGCACATAGCCGTAGTTGCAGGGGTAGTGCATGGCCGTGGTCATGAAACGGTCCACGAACAGCGCCCCGGTTTCCTTGTCGACCTCGTACTTGATGGGGTCGGCGTTCATCGGGATCTCGATGATGACGTTGAATTCATCGGGCGCTTTGGCGCCGGGGGTGACGTTGTGCAGGCTCATGGGCAGGCGACGGGGCGATTTAGGGAAACCCCGCATTCTAGTGAATCGACTGTCGGTGAGCTGACGCAGCCCAAGGGCACAGCGCCGGGCAAACCGCAGGAAAACACCAAGAAACCCAGCGGTCGATTCTTTGAGAATGGGCCGGCGCTCGCGCCGCCGGCGCGGGCATGGATTGGGACTGAACGATAAGAAGGAGACTTCATGTCCACCAATGTGGCGATTTACGCCGCCCTGGCCTGCGGGGTCGTGGCGGTGATCTACGGGTTCCTCCAACGCAGTTGGATCTTGAGCCAAGACGCGGGCAATGCCCGCATGCAGGAAATCGCGTCTGCTGTGCAGCAGGGCGCGGCGGCCTACCTGGCCCGCCAGTACAAGACCATTGCCATCGTGGGCGTGGTGTTGGCGGTGCTGATCGGCATCTTCTTGGATGTCACCACCGCGGTGGGATTCGTGGTGGGCGCGGTGCTCTCGGGCGCCTGCGGCTTCATCGGCATGAACGTGTCGGTCAAGGCCAATGTGCGCACCGCGCAGGCCGCCACCCGCGGCATGGGACCGGCGCTGGACGTGGCCTTCAAGGGCGGCGCCATCACCGGCATGTTGGTGGTGGGCCTGGGCCTCTTGGGCGTGGGCATCTTCTTCCTGTTCATCACCGGCAACGGCAACGTGACACCCGACAAGAGCCTGAGCAGCGTGCTCAAGCCGCTGTTGGGCTTGGCCTTCGGCTCATCGCTGATTTCGATCTTCGCGCGCTTGGGCGGCGGCATCTTCACCAAGGGTGCGGATGTGGGCGCTGACCTGGTGGGCAAGGTGGAAGCCGGCATTCCGGAAGACGACCCCCGCAACCCGGCCGTGATTGCCGACAACGTGGGCGACAACGTGGGCGACTGCGCCGGCATGGCCGCCGACCTGTTCGAAACCTATGCAGTGACGCTGATTGCCACCATGGCCCTGGGCGCCCTGATGGTGACGGCTGCACCCATGGAAGCCGTGGTCTACCCGCTGATCCTGGGTGGTGTGTCCATCATCGCCTCCATCATCGGTTGCGGCTTTGTGAAGGCCACGCCCGAGATGCGCAACGTGATGCCGGCCCTCTACAAGGGCCTGATCGTGGCGGGCGTGATTTCGCTCGTGGCCTTCTTCTTCGTCACCAAGGCCTTCATGCCCGATGACGCTTTGGGCGCTGACACGCAGATGCGCCTGTTTGGCGCCTGTGTGGTGGGCTTGGTGATGACAGCGGCCATGGTGTGGATCACCGAGTACTACACCGGCACGCAGTTCAAGCCGGTGCAGCACGTGGCGCAAGCCTCCACCACCGGACACGGCACCAACATCATCGCCGGTCTGGGTGTGTCGATGAAATCCACCGCTTGGCCCGTGATCTTTGTGTGCATGGCCATCTATGCGGCTTATGCCTTGGCAGGCCTGTACGGCATTGCGGTGGCCGCCACTTCGATGCTGAGCATGGCCGGCATCATCGTGGCCCTGGACGCCTATGGCCCCATCACCGACAACGCCGGTGGCATTGCCGAGATGGCCGAGCTGCCCGACAGCGTGCGCGACATCACCGACCCGCTGGATGCCGTGGGCAACACCACCAAGGCGGTGACCAAGGGCTATGCCATTGGCTCAGCCGGCTTGGCCGCCCTGGTGCTGTTTGCCGACTACACGCACGCGCTGGAAGCGCGCGGCATGCACCTGAGCTTTGACCTGTCCGACCACAAGGTGATCGTGGGCCTGTTCATTGGTGGCTTGATCCCCTACCTGTTCGGTGCCATGGCCATGGAAGCCGTGGGCCGCGCGGCCGGTTCGGTGGTGGTGGAAGTGCGCCGCCAGTTCAAGGAGATCCCCGGGATCATGGAAGGCACGGCCAAGCCCGAGTACGGCACCGCGGTGGACATGCTCACCACGGCGGCCATCAAGGAAATGATCGTGCCTTCGCTGTTGCCCGTGGTGGTGCCCATCGTGGTGGGCCTGCTGCTGGGCCCGGCTGCACTGGGTGGCCTGCTCATGGGCACCATCGTCACGGGCCTGTTCGTGGGCATTTCCATGTGCACGGGCGGCGGCGCTTGGGACAACGCCAAGAAGCTGATCGAAGAAGGCTTCACCGACAAGGATGGCGTGACGCACCGCAAGGGCGGTGAGGCGCACAAGGCGGCCGTCACGGGTGACACCGTGGGTGACCCCTACAAGGACACGGCCGGCCCTGCGGTCAACCCGCTGATCAAGATCATCAACATCGTGGCGCTGCTGATCGTGCCGCTGCTGCCGATGGCCTGATCCTGGTCCAGCCCCGACGCTCCTCGCACCGTGCGAGGGGCCACATGCCCCCCGACTCTGCCCTCAGTTTCGGGGGGTTTGTGTTTCTACCAACTGCCCAGGACATGTCAAATACCTTACAGTTGCGGCCGGCCTGGGTGTGAGAGGCGCGTGGACATGTAACCAAGTTACAACCCCGTGCACGCTTATGCAAAGGCTTATCGCCAGCATTAGGTGTTGCCCTGACCTTCCCACTGCGGGGTCGCGGCTATAGTGCCGGTGAAAGAAAGTTACAACCCGGGCCGCTTGGCGTGTGGCTTGGGAAATACAGTGGCCTTCAGGGCCACGGTCAGGAGTCGTCAGTGGATTTCGCCCAACAGCAACGCAACCCCAGCCGGCATCTCACCAGCATCGGTATCGTCTTGGTGATGCACCTGCTGCTGGGTTATGCGTTGGTCAGCGGCCTCGCGCGCAAAGTCGTGGAGGTGATCAAGCAGCCGATCGAGACCAAGATCATCGAAGAGGTCAAGAAGCCGCCACCGCCCCCGGAAAACCTGCCCCCGCCTG
>RFPX01000470.1 GCA_009925955.1 Betaproteobacteria bacterium | reverse complement strand
GGTTGAGTGCTTCGAGCAGGCCGAGGGTCGGCCCGGTGCGCTCGGACCAATCCCCCAGGTAGGCCGCCATCTCAGGGCAGGGCACGGCAGAACCCACACGGCGGTAGGGCGCCAGTTCGGCCTCCAAGGCGGGTCCGTAGTGCACCGGCGCGTGCACCGCGGCCTTGGCCAGGGGCGCGCGGGGCACCGGGTGCCGTTCGATGTCGGCCACCAGGTCCACCCACAGTCGCAGCTCGGTCACGGGGCGGTCGAACTCGGCCCGGGCGCAGCGGTTGCCCCAGGCGTCGAACTCCCAGACGAAGCGCTCAGGCTCAGGGTCCAGGCGCAGGTCGTAGTGCCGCAGCGGGGTGACGCTGTCCGGCAAGGGGCACAGGCGGATGCGCTGAGGCGACAACCGCACCGGACGGTCGTAGCGGTAGTGGGTGAGGTGTTCGAGGCGAACGCAGATCGACAAGGCTGGGCTCCGGGCTGGACTTGCCCCGTGGTGCAAGCCGCATGCCCGCGATCATGCACCAGCGCGGTGCAGCTGCGGCGGCGCTTCGGTCAGACGATGAGCTGCCCCGGGTGGGTAACCTTGCGCAAGGGTTCGTAGCGTTCGGACTGCGTGCGCAGGGGTGTGTCCACCGGGCCACCGTTCCAGTGGGGGTCTTCAATGCCCTCGAAGACCTCGCGCAGCCGTTGGCCCCAGGTGCTGCGGATCATCCGGAAATACGGGTTCTGTTCGTCGATGCAGATGTGCTCGTCGCTGGCGTATCGGCCTTCGCGGTACACCACCAGGTCCAGGGGCAGGCCCACTGACAGGTTGGACTTGAGCGTGGAGTCCATCGAGATCAGCGCGCACTTCGCGGCTACATCGAGCGGCGTCTCGGGAGTCACCACCCGATCAATGATGGGTTTGCCATATTTAAACTCTCCAATTTGAAAATACGGACTCTCGGCGTGGGCCTCAATGAAGTTTCCCGCAGAATAAATATTAAACAGTCGGCAATCCTCACCAGCAATCTGGCCACCGAGTATGAAACTGCAATTGAAGTCTAGCCCAAACTGCTGC
>RFPX01000469.1 GCA_009925955.1 Betaproteobacteria bacterium | reverse complement strand
GCGCTGCGGCCGGGGCCGCAGCAGATGCAGCAGCAGCTGGGGCAGCAGCTGGCGCGGCGGCGCCGGCCTTGCCTTCGCTGTCGATCCTGGCGATCAGCTGCTGGGCCACGACGGTGCCACCGTCGCCCACCACGATCTCGGCCAGCACGCCAGCCGACGGTGCGGGCACTTCCATCACGACCTTGTCGGTCTCGATCTCGATCAGGATCTCGTCCTGGGCCACAGCCTCACCGGCCTTCTTTTTCCAGGTCAGCAGTGTGGCTTCGGCCACCGATTCGGACAGCTGGGGAACTTTGACTTCTACGATTGCCATTGGAATGTCTCTGTGAAAAATGGTTTCGGTTGGATCGGGATCACTTGGTCAGCACGAAGCCCTTGAGCTTGCCGAAGGCCGCCTCGATCAGGGCCTTCTGCTGGTCCTGGTGCAGGTGGGCGTAACCCACGGCCGGTGAGGCCGAGGCCGCACGACCGGCGTAACCCAGCTTCTGGCCGTCGAGCATGTTTTCGTGGATGTTGTGCTGGATGAAGAACCAGGCGCCCTGGTTCTGCGGCTCGTCCTGGCACCACACGATCTCGGAGGCCTTGGCGTACTTCTTGATCTCGGCGGCAAAGGCCTTGTGCGGGAACGGGTAGAGCTGCTCGACGCGGATGATCGCGACGTCGTCTGCACCCTTGGCTTCGCGTTGCTTGACCAGGTCGTAGTAGACCTTGCCCGAACAGGCGATCACGCGCTTGACCTTGTCGGCCTTGATGTCCTTGGTCTCGCCAATGACGGTCTGGAAGCTGCCCTTGGTGAACTCGGAGATCGGGCTGGTGGCGTCCTTGTTGCGCAGCAGCGACTTGGGCGTGAAGATGACCAGGGGCTTGCGCAGGTCGCGCACCATCTGGCGACGCAGCACATGGAAGATCTGGCTGGCCGTGGTCGGCTGCACGATCTGCATGTTGGTGTCGGCGGCCAGCTGCATGAAGCGCTCGACGCGGGCCGAGCTGTGCTCGGGGCCCTGGCCTTCGTAGCCGTGCGGCAGCATCAGCGTGATGCCGTTGACGCGGCCCCACTTGACCTC
>RFPX01000468.1 GCA_009925955.1 Betaproteobacteria bacterium | reverse complement strand
GCGCGCCGTGTACGCAGACTCCCTTAGTTCACGGCAAGCCGCCAGCCGGTAGCATTCGAGCCGGCATTCTTCGGAGGACCCGTGAACCTGCTCCTGACCCTCTCACGTGGTATCGACAGCGTGAACGAACGGCTGGGCCGCATGACCATGTGGCTGGTCTTGGCATCGGTGCTGATCAGCGCCCTCAATGCCATCGTGCGCAAAGCCTTCAACATCGGCTCCAACGCCTTCCTGGAGATTCAGTGGTACCTGTTCGCAGCGGTGTTCATGCTGGGTGTGGGCTACGTGATGCTCAAGAACGCCCACGTGCGCATCGACTTCATCAGCTCGCGGCTGAGCAAGCGGACCAACGCGATCATTGACGCCGTCGGGATTGTGGTGTTCACCATCCCCTTGTCCATCATCATGATTGACCTGGGCTGGCCGCTGTTTGCAACGGCCTTCAAGTCTGGTGAGATGAGCCAAAACGCAGGTGGCCTGATCCGTTGGCCGGTGCTGCTGTTGGTGCCGCTGGGCTTTTTCGTCTTGCTCACGCAATCCGTTTCGGAACTGATCAAGCGTGTGGCTTTCTTGCAGGGCCGTCTGGAAGAGCCCTTTACACCCACCGGTGAAAAAACCGAGGAAGAGCGGCTGGCCGAAGAACTGGCCCGCGATACCCACGAGCATGAAACCATGGTGCTCCAGCAGAAGAACGGAGCTTGACGGCCATGGCTGAATTCATCACCCAGAACTTCGTGCCGCTGCTGTTCCTGGCGCTGCTTTGCTTTTTGCTGACCGGCATCCCGGTGGCCTTCGGCTTGGCCGCCACAGGCCTGCTGTTTGGCTACATCGGGATGAGCCTGGACCTGTTCACACCGACACTGTTTCAGGCCCTGCCGCAGCGTGTGTTTGGCATCATGCAGAACGACACCCTGCTGGCCATTCCCTTCTTCACCTTCATGGGCATCATCCTGGAACGCTCGGGGATGGCCGAGGACCTGCTGGAAACGGTTGGCCAGGTGTTTGGGCCCGTTCGTGGCGGAATTGCGATCGCCGTGATCCTGGTGGGGGCCCTGCTGGCGGCCACCACCGG
>RFPX01000467.1 GCA_009925955.1 Betaproteobacteria bacterium | reverse complement strand
CATTGCCATCGCCATGACCGGTATGGATCAGGAGATGATGCAGAAGAACATTTCGGTGCGCACCCTGCGCGGCTCGCAGCTGAACATGGTGTGCATGGCGCTGGCCATGTCGGTGGTGGTCTTGGCCTTTCTCTTTCTGGGCGGTTTGCTGATGTTGTTTGCGCAACAGGCCGGTATGACGGAGCGCGGGGATCGGCTGTTCCCGGCCGTGGTGATGGGACACCTGCCGGCGGTGATCCAACTGATCTTCATCTTGGCGCTGATTTCTGCGCTGTTCCCGAGTGCGGATGGCGCGCTCACGGCCCTGACGTCTTCCACCTGCAACGACCTCCTGGCCTTTGGGCGGCGCCGCGACTGGACGTCTGAGCAGCAGGAGTCCATTCGCAAGCGGGTGCACCTGGCCTACGCAGCGGTGTTCATGCTGCTGGTCATGGGGTTTCGCTGGCTGGACGATCCGAGCATGATCGGCCTCATCCTGAAGGTGGCCAGCTACACCTATGGGCCGCTGCTGGGCCTGTTCGCCTTCGGATGGTGGACCAAGCGTCCGGTGCGCGATGCCTGGGTACCTGCGGTCACGCTGCTTGCGCCGCTGGCCTGTGGAGTTTTGGATGCCATGCAGCCGATGATCTTCGAGACCTGGCGCATCGGTTTGGAATTGCTGCTGCTCAACGGGGCCCTGGTGTTCGTCGGGCTGTGGTGCATTTCACGCCGAGCGGATCAGGTGGTCAGCGTCACCTTGGACAAGTAGCTGGGCTTATCGGGGTCTCGGCCGCGCGCGCGCGCGAGAGCTTCGACCATCAGATAGAAGGACTGGATCAGGCATATCGGGTCCAGGTCGGGGTGCGCGGCTGCGGTGCAGGGCAGGTTGCCGGGCTCGCCGGGGCCGGTGATGGCCCGCAGCACGCGCGCCCCACGGGCCCGCATCTCCTGGGCCAATTGCCGCATCTCCTCTTGTGCCGGGCCGCGCGGTGCCAAGATCAACAGGGGGTAGCCCTGGTCGATCAAGGCCATGGGCCCGTGGCGCAGCTCGGCGCTGCTGAAGGTCTCGGCCTGGATGCCGCAGGTCTCCTTGAACTT
>RFPX01000466.1 GCA_009925955.1 Betaproteobacteria bacterium | reverse complement strand
GCCTCCACCTTGCACACCACCTGCATCAGCGCACTGCGCTGCTCGGGCGCCAGGTCGGTCATTTCGGCTGAATGGTGATTCCAGATCACGCGCCAGAAGGCCGGGTGGTCGGGGTTGTCCAGCACGCGAACCACCCGCCACTCACGGTTGCGGGCCACCAGGTGAACGCTGGCGTCCTCGCCCTCACCACACAACACACAATTCACCGGGCTCACACCAGCACCCGCTCAATACCGCCCGCGTTGGCACGCGCCACATACTCCGACATCCAGTTTTCGCCCAGGATCTGCCGTGCCATCTCGACCACGATGTAGTCCGCCTCCAGCAGGCCGTTGTTGAGATCGTTGCCATAGCGGCTCAGGCCCTGCAAGCAGCTGGGGCAGGAGGTCAAGATCTTCACATCCGCCTGGGGCGCCAGCGCCCCGCTGGCGCGCAGGGCCGCCTCGCCCTTCTTCAGTTCTTCTTCCTTGCGGAATCGCACCTGCGTGGACACATCCGGCCGCGTGACGCCCAGCGTGCCGCTTTCGCCGCAGCAGCGCTCGCTCTTGAGCACCTGCTCGCCGACCAAGGCCTTGACCGTCTTCATGGGGTCCTGCAACTTCATCGGGCTGTGGCAGGGGTCGTGGTAGAGGTAGGCGCCCTTGCTCTGCAAGGTGATGCCGCGCTCCAGGAGGTACTCGTGGATGTCCACGATGCGGCAGCCGGGGAAGATCTTGTCGAACTCGTAGCCCTGCAGTTGGTCGTAGCAGGTGCCGCAGCTCACCACCACCGTCTTGATGTCCAGGTAGTTCAGCGTATTGGCCACCCGGTGGAACAGCACCCGGTTGTCGGTGATGATCTTGTCGGCCTTGTCGAACTGCCCGCTGCCGCGCTGCGGGTAGCCGCAGCACAGGTAGCCCGGTGGCAGCACGGTTTGCACGCCCGCATGCCACAGCATGGCCTGGGTGGCCAAGCCCACCTGGCTGAACAGGCGCTCAGAGCCACAGCCGGGGAAGTAGAACACCGCCTCCGACTCGGCCGAGGCCTGGGCCGGGTTGCGGATGATGGGCACGTAGTCCCGGTCTTCGATGTCCAGCAG